>NZ_JBEOZN010000161.1:0-20585 GCF_040298085.1 Streptosporangium sp. NPDC001681
GGTCAGCGCGGGCTTGGGGAAGTCCTCGTAGACCTCCCGCCAGTCGCGGATGCGGACGTCCACCGGGCGGCGCGTCGGCAGCTCTCGTCCGTGAGTGAGGAAACCCTTGGGGTCGGCCATCGGTCGTACCTCCCTTATCCCTGAACAGCCTGAGCGGTGTGGACGAGTCGCCGGGGGTTCCCGGCCGGGGTGCGCGTGGACATCGGCCTCACCCCTGGACCGCGGCGGTCATGACCGCCTCGTCGATGTCGCGGCCCTCCAGCCGGGCGGACTCGGCGGCCCGCAGGACCCGCTTGTAGTCCGTCGGCATGATCTTGCCGAAGCGGGACGGGTCCCAGTCGGCCAGCAGCGCCTTGGCCACCGTGGAGCCGGTCTCGGCCAGGTGCGCCTCGACGATCTCGCGCAGCGTCTCGGAGTCGGCCTCGTCGAGCTCCTCGATCTCCACCATCTCGCGGTTGACCCGCTCGACGTCGGGGTCGAGCAGGTAGGCGACGCCGCCCGACATGCCGGCCGCGAAGTTGCGGCCGGTCGGACCGAGGATGACCGCTCTGCCGCCGGTCATGTACTCGCAGCCGTGGTCGCCGACGCCCTCGACCACCGCGGTGGCGCCGGAGTTGCGGACGCAGAACCGCTCCCCCACGACGCCGCGGATGAACGCCTCGCCGGAGGTCGCGCCGTACAGGCCGACGTTGCCGGCGATGATGTGCCCCTCCAGCGGGGCCGCCTCGTGCGGCTGGACCGAGATCCGGCCGCCGGACAGGCCCTTGCCGACGTAGTCGTTGGCGTCACCGGTCAGCCGCAGCGTGACGCCCCTGGGCAGGAAGGCGCCGAAGGAGTTGCCCGCGGAGCCGGTGAAGCGCACGTCGATGGTGTTGTCGGGCAGGCCGGCGCCGCCGTACCGCTTGGTCACCTCATGGCCGAGCATGGTTCCGACGGTGCGGTTGACGTTGCGGATGGGCAGTTCGAGGGTGACCCGGGAACCGTCCTTGAGCGCGCCCTCCGCGAGCTGGATCAGCGTGTTGTCCAGCGCCCTCGCCAGTCCGTGGTCCTGCCCCACCACGCGGCGGAGCGAGGCGCCGGCGGGCAACTCGGGCTGGTGCAGGATCGGTGCCAGGTCAAGACCCGCGGCCTTCCAGTGGTTCTCCGCCGAGGTGGTGTCCAGCAGCTCGGCGTGGCCGACGGCCTCCTCCAGGCTGCGGAAGCCCAGCGCGGCGAGATACTCGCGGATCTCCTCGGCGACGAACTCGAAGAAGTTGACCACGAACTCGGGCTTGCCGGTGAACCTCTTGCGCAGCTCGGGGTTCTGAGTGGCGACGCCGACCGGGCAGGTGTCCAGGTGGCAGACGCGCATCATCACGCAGCCGGAGACGACCAGGGGTGCCGTGGCGAAGCCGTACTCCTCGGCGCCGAGCAGCGCGGCGATGACCACGTCGCGGCCGGTCTTGAGCTGGCCGTCGACCTGGACGATGATCCGGTCGCGCAGGCCGTTGAGCAGCAGCGTCTGCTGGGTCTCGGCCAGTCCGAGCTCCCAGGGGGCGCCCGCGTGCTTGAGCGAGGTCAGCGGGGAGGCACCGGTGCCGCCGTCGTGGCCGGAGATGAGCACGACGTCGGCGTGGGCCTTGGACACGCCCGCCGCGACCGTTCCGACGCCGACCTCGGCCACCAGCTTGACGTGCACGCGGGCGGCGGGGTTGGCGTTCTTCAGGTCGTGGATGAGCTGGGCGAGGTCCTCGATGGTGTAGATGTCGTGGTGCGGCGGCGGCGAGATGAGGCCGACGCCCGGGGTGGAGTGCCGGGTCTTGGCGATCCACGGGTAGACCTTGTGGCCGGGCAGCTGGCCGCCCTCGCCGGGCTTGGCGCCCTGGGCCATCTTGATCTGCAGGTCGTCGGCGTTGACCAGGTACTCCGACGTCACGCCGAACCGGCCGGAGGCCACCTGCTTGATGGCCGAGCGGCGGACCGGGTCGTGGAGCCGCTCGGGGTCCTCGCCGCCCTCACCGGTGTTGGACTTGCCGCCCAGCCGGTTCATCGCGATGGCGAGCGTCTCGTGCGCCTCCATCGAGATGGAGCCGTACGACATGGCGCCGGTGGAGAACCGCTTGACGATCTCGCTGACCGGCTCGACCTCGTCGATCGGCACCGGCTCGCGGACCCCCTCCTTCAGCTTGAACAGGCCCCGCAGCGTCATCAGCCGCTCCGCCTGGGAGTCCACCAGGCCGGTGTACTCCTTGAAGATCTCGTAGCGGCGCGAGCGGGTGGCGTGCTGCAGCTTGAAGACGGTCTCGGGGTTGAACAGGTGCGGCTCGCCCTCGCGGCGCCACTGGTACTCGCCGCCGACCTCCAGACGGCGGTGGGCGTTCTCGGCCCGGGGGTAGGCGCGCCGGTGGCGCAGCGCCGCCTCCTCGGCGAGGACGTCGAAGCCGACACCGCCCAGCCGGGAGGTGGTCCCGGTGAAGCAGGCGTCGACGACCTCCTGGCTCAGGCCGAGCGCCTCGAAGATCTGCGCACCGGTGTAGGAGGCGACGGTGGACACCCCCATCTTGGACATGACCTTCAGCACGCCCTTGCCGTACGCCTTGATGAGGTTGCGCACGGCCTTGTGCCTGTCGACCCGCAGCACACCGGAGTCGACCATGTCCTCGACGGTCTCGATGGCCAGGTACGGGTTGACCGCACCCGCGCCGTAGCCGATGAGCAGCGCCATGTGGTGCGCCTCGCGCGCCTCGCCGGTCTCGATGACCAGGCCGACCCTGGTGCGGGTCTTCTCGGCGATCAGGTGGTGGTGGACGGCACCGGTGAGCAGCAGCGACGGGATCGGCGCCAGCACGTCGGAGGAGCCCCGGTCGGAGAGGACGATGATCCGCGCCCCGCTCTCGATCGCCTCGGAGACCTCGGCGCGGATCTCCTCGATGCGGCCGAGCAGTGCCTCGCCACCGCCCGCGACCTCGTACAGGCCACGGACCACGTGCGGGCGGAAGCCCGGCAGCGCGCCCTCGTCGTTGATGTGGATGATCTTCGCGAGCTCGTCGTTGTCGATCACCGGATAGGGCAGCACCAGCTGGCGGCAGGAGGCCGGGCCCGGGTCGAGCAGGTTGCCCTCGGGGCCGATGGTGGTGGCCAGGGAAGTGACGAGCTCCTCCCGGATCGCGTCCAGCGGCGGGTTGGTGACCTGCGCGAACAGCTGGCTGAAGTAGTCGAACAGCAGCCGGGGCTTCTCGCTGAGCACCGCGACGGGGGTGTCGGTGCCCATCGAGCCGATCGGCTCGGCGCCCGCCCTGGCCATCGGCGCCAGGATGATCCGCAGTTCCTCCTCGGTGTAGCCGAAGGTCTGCTGCCGCTTGATCAGCGCCTCGTGCGTCGGGACCTCGTGCGAGCGGGCGGGCAGTTCCTCGAAGCGGACCAGCCCGGCGTGCAGCCAGTCCGCGTACGGCAGCTCGGCCGCCAGCTCGGCCTTGATCTCGTCGTCCTCGATGATCTTGCCGAGCTCGGTGTCGATCAGGAACATCTTGCCGGGCTGCAGGCGGCCCTTGCGGACCACGTCCTCGGGGGCGATGTCGAGCACGCCGGCCTCGGAGGCCAGCACGACCAGGCCGTCGGTGGTGACCCAGAACCGCCCCGGGCGCAGGCCGTTGCGGTCGAGTACCGCGCCGACCAGGGTGCCGTCGGAGAAGGTGATCGAGGCCGGGCCGTCCCAGGCCTCCATGAGGGTGGAGTGGAACTCGTAGAACGCCCGCCGGGCGGGGTCCATCTCGGTGTGGTTCTCCCACGCCTCGGGGATCATCATCAGCACCGCGTGCGGCAGCCGGCGCCCGGCGAGGTGCAGGAGTTCCAGGGTCTCGTCGAAGGAGGCGGTGTCGGAGCCGGCCGGGTCGCAGATCGGGAAGAGCCGCGACAGGTCTCCCGGCAGGTTCGCGGTCCGCAGCATGGCCTCGCGGGCCCGCATCCAGTTGCGGTTGCCCTTGACCGTGTTGATCTCACCGTTGTGGGCGATGTAGCGGTACGGGTGCGCCAGCGGCCATGAGGGGAAGGTGTTGGTGGAGAAACGCGAGTGGACCAGCGAGATCGCGGTCTCGTAGCGCTCGTCGCTGAGGTCGGGGAAGAACTGCTCGACCTGCAGCGGGGTGAGCATGCCCTTGTAGACGATGGTCCGGCAGCTCAGCGAGGGAAAGTAGACGTTCGCCTCGTGCTCGGCCCGCTTGCGCAGGCAGAAGGCCAGCCGGTCCAGCTCCAGGCCGGTCTCGCCGTTGGGGGACGTCACGAACAGCTGGCCGAAGAACGGCATCACCGCGCGGGCGCTCGGCCCGGGCAGGTCGGGGGTGGTCGGCACGTCGCGCCAGCCGATGACCGTCAGGCCCTCCTGCTCGGCGATCTCCTCGATCAGCCGCACCGCCGCGGCGCGGGCCGGCGCGTCGGCGGGCAGGAAGGCCGTGCCGACGGCGTAGGCGCCCGCCACCGGCAGGGGGAAGCCCACCACCGTGCGGAAGAAGGTGTCGGGGATCTGCGTCAGGATCCCGGCGCCGTCGCCGGTGTCCGGCTCGCTTCCCTGGGCTCCTCGGTGATCGAGGTTGCACAGGGCGGTCAGTGCCTTCGCGACGATGTCGTGGCTGCGGCGACCGGCCACGTCCGCGACCATGGCGACGCCACAGGCGTCGTGCTCGTGCGAGGGGTGGTACAGGCCCTGGGGCTCGGGAAAGCCGAGGTGGGCAGCGGGCATCGAATCCCTCCCGTCGTCTTGCTTCTTTGGAACAAGCAAGGGACGACGTTGGCCCTGCTGCGTGGTGGGTAGAGGTTACCGTACCCTGCCGGATACCGGCCTACCCGGTCAGGTCGCACCTATTTGGCACCGATTCGCCCGGTTTGTTTAACACGCGCTGATGGCACGACATTCCAGGTCCGGGCTTTAAGGTGGCCGAATGGAACCGAGCGCCCCCGCCGAATCGGGCGACCACAGCGGCCTGACAAACACCGGAACCGCGCACACCCCGGGCGTGTCGGAGGTGCCGGGCGACCCGGCCGCCCACGAGGGGGTCAGGGCGCTCGTCGCCCGACTGGGCGTCGACGGCAGGCGGCTGAGGATCGCGCTGGCCGCGCTGGGCGACGGCCGCTGGTGGACTCTCGCCGACCTGGTCAGGCGGACCGCGACGTCGCGGCGGACCATCGAGGCGCTGCTGCGCGAGGTGGACGGGGAGCTGGAACGCTCCGGCGACCGCTTCAGGCTTCCCGCCCACTGGGCCGGGCAGGAGGTGAGCACCCTCGCACCGGCCGACCCGGTGGCGCACCTCCTTTCCGACCGGGCGGAACTGGTCGCGCGAATGGACGAGCTGATCGCCAAGGCCCCCCGGGGCCGCCACACGCTGGACCACGTCGCCGCGACCGGCGACACCGTGGTCCGGCGGGCGCTGCTGCTGGACGCCCGGTTCTGGCTGGACGGCGCCCGGCTGCTGTGCGTGGGCGACCACGACCTGACCTCGCTGGCCACCGCGATGCTGCACCCCGGCGTCGAGGTGACGGTCGTCGACGTCGACGAGCGCATCCTGGCCTACATCGCCGGCCAGGCCGACCGGCTCGGGCTGGCCGTGCGGACCCGCTGGGCCGACCTGCGCCTGGGACTGCCCGCCTCCACGCAGGCCTGGGCCGATCTGGCGATCACCGACCCGCCCTACACCCCCGAGGGGGTCGGGCTGTTCGTCGCCCGCTGCGCGGAGGGGCTGCGCGACCGCGAACAGGGCCGGATCATGCTGGCGTACGGTGCGAGCGAGCGCACCCCCGCGCTCGCCCTCAAGGTGCAGCAGGCCCTGTCCCAGCTCAACCTGGTCAACGAGGCGATCTACCCCGACTTCAACCGCTACCTCGGCGCCGAGGCCATCGGCTCGGCCGCCGACCTGTACGTCCTGCGCCCCACCACGAGGACCTGGCCGGCCGCGGCCGCCCGTACCGACTCCTCCGGCACCGCCATCTACACGCAGGGTCCCCAGTCCGTGGAGTCCACTGTGGACTCCACGGTGGCCTCCGCAGCCGGTTTCGAGGGCGGGTTCGTCCCGGAGGTGCTGGTGGGCGAGTGGCCCCGCGACGTGCTGCCCAGAGCCCCCAGGGCGCGCCTGGCGACCTGGCTGGCCAAACCCTACGCCAGTGCCCCGGCCAGGGTGGCGATCTCCGTACCGGCCGGGCTGGAGGCCGCGCTGCCCCGGCTGCTGCTGGCCACCCGCGCCGGGGAGGTCCGGGTCACCCTGGCCGCGGCCCCCGGAAACCTCCCCGCCGACCTGCTCGCCCCCGTCTACGACCTCACCGTCGAGGGCGCGTCCGTACGCGCCGTACGGACGACGCCTCACCAGGACGACACGGCCCGGATCCTGCGCCGCGTCCTGGACAACGCGCACGGCAAGCTCGCCAACACCTGGCGCGAGGCCCTGATCAAGGTCCGGGGCGAGTTGACGAAGAAGCAGGCCAGGGCGGTCATCGCCGCCGTCGCCCCGTGGGCGGACGACGTCACGGTCCTCGAACTGCCCGCCCACCGGCTACTGGAGCTCCGGGCCGCGGTGGAGAGCTCCCTCAGCGCACCAGCCGGCGCTGGATCGCCAGGCTGAGGCCGTCCACGGCGACCTGCGGGTAGGTGAGATCCACCTGACCACCCTCGACCACCGGGGCGACCCAGCTCACCGTGGCGTAGTGCCCCAGGGCACGGGCCTGTGCCCAGCTGCGTGAGCCGTCGAAACCCTCGGGCGTGTCGGGAGCGGGCCGGACGAAGCCGTCACTCCTGAGCGCCGCCACGAGTCTGTCCGCGGCGGCGGAGTCCGCGAGGTTGAAAATCAGGAACTGGCCGGAGACCTCGCCGTCCTCGGTCTCGTAGCGGGCCCGCAGCACCTGCGTGCACCCGTCAAGCGCGTCCAGCGCGCTCCCCCAGGCCGCCTCGGCGCAGTCGGCGAGGGTCTCGGTGGTCTTGAGCGCGAGCCTGGTCGTGCCCGCCGACACCGAGGGGCCGGGGAACATCTCGGCGACGGTCAGCGGCTGGGGGTCGAGGGCGCGGGTCGCGATGGGCGCGTAGTGGGCCGTACTGGGCTCCGCACGAAGGACGGCGGCGCGCGGGTCGGGCCTGCCCCCCAGCAGGAGGAAGGCCGCCACCCCGGCGACCACGACCAGCACGGCGACGGTGACGGCGATCCACTTGCGCATGGGGAAAGAGCTTACTTCGACAGGCGGGACGCCAGGGACCACTGAGCCGGGGTGGACCCGGGGACGGCGGGGACTATTTGGACGGGGCGGGCGCGGGGGAGGCGGCGACGATGCGGCGGAAGATCGCCTTCTCCACGCCGCGGACCGTCAGAGCCAGCGAGACGAAGTCGTCCTTCGGCCCGGGATCGGCGCCGTCGGTCCTGCCGATCCAGACCAGGCCCGCGTAGTGCCCCATGGCGTGCCCGCTGGACTCGGTGTGCCCCCCGGCGGGGAAGACGGCCTTGCCCGCCTGGAGCGGCCGGACCCAGCCACCTCGGTGCAGGGTGGTCAGCGTGTTCACCAGCGTGTCGGCCGAGGCGGTGTCGCGGAGGTTGAACAGGGTGTACTGGGCGACGTAGCGGCCGTCCGCGCTGACGTACAGGCCCCTGGCCACCTGGGTGCACCCGCCCTGGGCGAGCAGGTCGGCGAGCCCCTGCCCCCAGGTCGCCATCGCGCAGCCGGCCTCCAGGCGGGTGGCCGCCAGCCTCAGCGTGACCCTGCCCTCCTTGAGGGTCCTGGTGGCGAAGAGATCCTTGACCGTCAGCGGCTTGGGGTCGGCCTTGCTCTGCGCGATCGGGGCGAACACCTTGGAGGAGGGCCAGCCCTTGTAGACGTCGGGCCTCGGCTCGGTGCCGATGACCGAGGCGGTGGCCCGTTCGGGCACGAAGTCGTTGCCGATCGCGGAGATCGCGAGGGTGAGGGCGACCGCGGCGACCAGCACGCCCGCCACCGCCCCGAAGATCATCAGCAGCCGCTGCTGGGGCCGGGTCAGCCCCCACTCGTCCAGCCGGGTGATGTCCTCGGTCCGCGCCCTGGCGGAGGTGCGGCGGCGCTTGCGCGCGGGTGTGGCGGGCGGGCCGGCCGGGGGGGTCACAGTCCGACCCCTCCCAGGAGGGTGCCCAGGCCGAAGGTCAGGGCCGCGGCGACCGCGCCGACGAGGAGCTGACGCAGCCCGCTGTACCACCAGCTGCGCGCGGTGACCCGGGAGACCAGCGCGCCCGCGCCGAACAGGGCCAGGCAGGAGATCACCGCCGAGGTCACCAGGCTGGTGACCCCGAGCAGGTACGGCAGGAGCGGCAGGAGCGCGCCCACGCCGAACGACAGGAACGAGGAGATCGCGGCGATCCTGGGCGAGGGCAGGTCCTGGGCGGTGACCCCCAGTTCGGCCTGGGTGTGCACCTCGAGCGCCCGGTCGGGGTCCATCGAGATCTGCCGGGCCACCTCGGCCGCCACGGCGGGCTCGACGCCCCGGTCCTCGTAGAGCTTGGCGAGCTCCTGCTGCTCGGCCTCGGGGTGGCGCTCAAGCTCGCGCCGCTCGACGTCGATCTCGGCCAGGGCGAGTTCCCGCTGGCTGGCCACCGAGACGTACTCACCCCCGGCCATGGAGAACGCGCCCGCCGCCAGCCCCGCGACCCCGGCCAGCACGATGACCGTGGTGTCGCCGGTGCCGCCGGCGACACCGGCGATCAGGGCGAAGTTCGAGACGAGGCCGTCCATCGCGCCGAACACCGACGGCCGCAGCCAGCCGCCGTTGACGTCGCGATGCCGGTGGTGCATCTCGGCGCGGCCCCCCGAGTCGTCGCCGCTCACCGGGATCCTTTCTCCTCCTGGTCGGCCAGGTCGGACGGGTGGGCCGGATCGACCGAGTCGTCGGCCGTGAGCGTGCCGGAGATGAGCCGCGGCTCACCGTCCTCCTTCGCCGTGCCGCCGCTCTCGTCGGGGTCGGCCAGGCCGGACGGGTGAGCCGGGTCGGCGGTGTCCTCCCCGTCCGAGGCGGCCGGGGTGATGACCGGCTCGGCATCGGTGTCGGCCCCGGCCTCGCCCTTGTCCGCGTCGGCTGTCTCGCCCTGCACGGGCTCGGCGGCCGGATCGGGCAGCGGGCGGACCTGCTCGGCGTTGCTCTTGTTCCTGGCGTACCAGAAGTAGGCCATCGCCCCGATGAACAGGACGATCGAGGTCCACTGGTTGAGCCGCAGGCCGAGGATGTGGTGGGCGCTGTCGACCCGCAGCCCCTCGATCCAGAAGCGGCCCACGGTGTAGCCGGCGACGTAGAGCGCGAACAGGCGGGCGTGGCGGAGCGCGAATTTGCGCCCTGCCCAGATGAGAACCAGCGCCAGGCCCAGGTCCCAGATCGACTCGTACAGGAACGCCGGGTGGTAGGTGGCCTCGCCCGGCACCGTGCCCGGCCGGTCGGGGTCGATCTCCAGACCCCACGGCAGGTCGGTGGGGCTGCCGAACAGCTCCTGGTTGAAGTAGTTGCCCCAGCGGCCGATGGCCTGGGCCACCGCGATCCCGGGGGCGACGGTGTCGGCCACCGCGGACAGGGAGATGCCCCTGTTGCGGCACCCCAGCCAGACGCCCACTCCACCCAGTGCGACGGCACCCCAGATGCCCAGGCCGCCGTTCCAGATGAACAGCGCCTCGATCGGCTCGTTGGGTGCGTCCGGCCCGAAGTAGAGCTGCCAGTCGGTGATGACGTGATAGAGGCGTCCACCGACCAGGCCGAACGGCACGGCCCAGACGGCGAGATCCACGATCGTCCCCGGCTCACCGCCGCGGGCACGCCAGCGGCGCTCGCCGATGACTACCGCGACGACGACGCCGAGCACGATACACAGTGCGTAGGCCCGGATGGGGACCACGCCGAACAGATACCAGACCCCCTGGGAGGGGCTGGGAATCGAGGCGAGGGGCATGTCAGGTGACGTTACCGTGTCCCGGGCTACTTGGCGGCATCAAGAACGGCCTGACGTAGCTCGGCCGGCTTGAAAGCCACGTTCGTGTCCAACTCGACGCCGTTGAGCTTCAGCGTCGGGGTGCCCGTGAGCTTCTGGGACTCCATGACCTTGGTGCTGTAGGCGATGTGCGCGGGCGCCTTCTCCTGGCTGGTCACGCACGCCTCGAAGCCGGGATCGGTCACCCCGGCGTCCTTGCCCCAGGCGATCAGGTCAGGGATCTTGAAACCCTCCACGAGCTCCGAGGGCTGCTCCTTGAACAGCTTGTCGTGGAAGGCGATCCACGGGGCGCCCCCGGGGATGCAGCGGATCGCCGACGCGGCGCGCAGCGAGTTGGCCCGGGTGATCCCCTTGTTGGTCTGTTCCTGGAAGATCGTGATCGGGTGGTAGACCACCTTGGCCTTGCCCTCGGCCGCCAGGTTCTTGATCGTTGGGCCGCTGGTCTCCTCCAGCGCCCTGCAGGCGGGGCACTGGAAGTCCTCGAAGACGTCCAGGACCGGCTTCTCCACACCCGGTCTGGCCATGACCACCGAACCGTCCCCGGCGACGGTGATCGGCGCGAGCGAGGCTCCGACCTGCTCGGACTTGCTGCTCTGGGCGGCGAACCACCAGCCACCGCCGACGGCGGCGATCGCGACGACGGCCGCGGTCGCGATGGTCGCCACACGCTTTCGCTTGTCCCTCCGCATCTGCTCTGCGCGCTGCGCCTTGATCCGATCACGCGCCGACTGCTCCCGCGCGGCCTTGCCCATCAGTAAGCCTCCTTCTCCTGGAGCTCCTCGTCATCGCTCTCGACGTCCTCGTACGACTCCTCGCCCGGGGTGAGCCCAAGCGCGGAGTCCAGCGCGAAGCGGCCCGGGGGGAAGACCGCGACGAACACGCCGAGTCCGAAGAGACCGAAGTCACGCAGGATGTCGATGAGGTAGTCGGGCTCCACCCCGGCCGCCAGCTGACCGCCACCGCCGAAGCAGCCGCAGTCGATGCGCAGCCCGCGCGCCCACGCCGAGGCGATGCCGATGACGAACGCCAGCATAAGCAGCGCCGAGATGACACCCGCCGCTCGGGTGAGCAGCCCGACGACCAGCAACAATCCCACGACGATCTCCAGGATCGGCAGGCCGTAGCCGACCGCCGTGGCGAGCGATTTGGGGAGCAGATCGTATGCCTCGACCGCCTGAACCGAGAGCACCGGAGTGCCGATCTTGCCCCAACCCGCGACGATCAGCACTCCCGCCAGCACCAGCCGTGAGACGGTCGTTACCCAGGGTAGCGTCGAAATCACGATACGCGACCTATTGGGCGCGGGGTTATCAGAGGTCACGAGCACCATTCTCCTATTCCAAGCCCCGGCCACAGACGTCTTCGGCGAATGCCAGGTATTCGAGGAAAACCTCATCACGAGCCTGATAAGCATCGAATAAGCCTGCCTGGCAGGCGCGGAAGCGGGAGCGGCCCCTTTCTTCGAGTAAGGGAGCCGCTCTCGAACGGGCTCGTCAGCCGCGGACACCCGCCGCCAGCTCGGCGCCCAGCTCACGGACCGACGCCAGCCCCGAGGCCTCGTCCGGCGCGTCGAGAACGCGGCGGATGAACGCCGACCCCACGATGACGCCGTCGGCGTAACCCGCCACCTCTGCGGCCTGCCTGCCGGTGCCGACGCCCAGGCCGACGCAGACCGGAAGGGAGGTGTGCGAGCGGGTGCGCTCGACCAGGCCCTGCGCGGCCGCGCCGACCGAGTCGCGGGCACCGGTGACGCCCATCAGCGAGGCCGCGTAGACGAAGCCGGTGCAGCTGTCGACGACCGCCTTGATACGGGCCTCGGTGGAGCTGGGCGCGACCAGGAAGACCGTGTCGATCCCGGCCCCGGCACTGGCCTCGCGCCAGGGCCCGGCCTCCTCGGGGGTCAGGTCGGGGGTGATGGTGCCCACCCCGCCCGCGTTCGCCAGGTCACGGGCGAAGCGGTCGGCGCCGTAGCGGTCGATCGGGTTCCAGTACGTCATGACCAGGGTGGCGGCACCGGTCTTGGCCACGCCCTCGACGGTGCGCAGCACGTCGGCGATACGGGTGCCGTTGGTCAGCGCCCGGTGCACGGCGTCCTGGATCGTCGGGCCGTCCATGAGGGGATCGGAGTAGGGCAGGCCGATCTCGATCACATCGCAGCCGGCGTCCACCATGGCGGTGGCGACGGCGATCGCACCCTCCTTGCTGGGGAACCCAGCGGGGAGATATCCGATGAGGGCGGCGCGGCCGTCCGCCTTGGCCTTGGCGAACACCGTCTGAAGAGTCGTCATCGTGGTTTCCGTTGCGGTTCGTCCCCTCCGGCGCGCCGGAGGGGAGGCAAGTCGGTAGTCAGAGGTTGAAGTACTTCATCGCGGTGCCCATGTCCTTGTCGCCCCGCCCCGAGAGGTTGACCAGGATCGTCGCCCCGGGACCCATCTCGCGACCGAGCTTGAGGGCTCCGGCGAGCGCGTGCGAGGACTCGATCGCGGGGATGATGCCCTCGGTGCGGGCGAGCAGCGAGAAGGCCTCCATCGCCTCGGCATCGGTGATGCCGTGGTAGGTGGCGCGGCCGGTGTCCTTGAGCCAGGCGTGCTCGGGGCCGACGCCCGGGTAGTCGAGCCCGGCTGAGATCGAGTGCGACTCGACGGTCTGGCCCTCCTCGTCCTGCAGCACGTAGGTGCGCGAGCCGTGCAGCACCCCGACGGAGCCCGCGGTGAGGGTGAGCGCGTGCTCGCCGCTCTCCAGGCCCCGGCCGCCCGCCTCGTAGCCGTGCAGCCGGACGCCTGTGTCCCCGAGGAAGGCGTGGAAGATGCCGATCGCGTTGGAACCGCCGCCGACCGCCGCGGCGACCGCGTCGGGCAGCCCGCCGGTGAGCTCCAGCATCTGACGGCGGGCCTCGACGCCGATGATGCGGGCGAAGTCGCGGACGATCTCCGGGAACGGGTGCGGCCCGGCGATGGTGCCGAAGAGGTAGTGGGTGCGGTCGACGTTGGCGACCCAGTCGCGGAAGGCCTCGTTGATGGCGTCCTTGAGGGTCTGGCTGCCGTTGGTGACCGGGACGACCGTAGCGCCGAGCAGCTTCATCCGGGCGACGTTGAGCGCCTGACGCTCGCAGTCGACGGCCCCCATGTAGATCACGCACTCCAGGCCCATCAGGGCGGCGGCGGTCGCGGTGGCGACGCCGTGCTGGCCGGCACCGGTCTCGGCGATCACTCGCGTCTTGCCCAGGCGCTTGGTCAGCAGGGCCTGGCCGAGCACATTGTTGATCTTGTGGGCGCCGGTGTGGGTCAGGTCCTCGCGCTTGAGGATGATCCGGGCGCCCCCCGCCTGCTCGGCGAAGCGGGGCACCTCGGTCAGCGTGGTCGGCCGCCCGGCGTAGGTGCGCAGCAGGTGGTCGAACTCCCGAAGGAACGCCACGTCGCTCTTCGCCTTGTCGTACTCCGCCGCGACCTCGTCCAGGGCCGGGATGAGCGCCTCGGGCACGTAGCGGCCGCCGAAGACGCCGAACTTGCCGTGGATGTCCGGGTCGTTGCCGTGGAGGCCGTTCCCGGCGAGGTCCGCGGCGGTGAGGACGGTTCCTTCGTGCGTTGTCACTGCTTACTGCCCCTCGGGTCGGGATGCGGGGTGGGCACCGGCGGTGACCAGGTCGACCACGGCGGCCCGCGGATCCTTGCCGGTCACCAGGCTCTCGCCGACCAGGACGGCGTCGGCGCCCGCCCTGGCGTAGGCGAGCAGGTCATGGGGGCCGCGCACGCCCGACTCGGCGATCTTGATGATCCCGTCGGGAACCTTGGGGGCGAGCTTGGCGAACACGTCGCGGTCCACCTCAAGCGTCTTGAGGTTCCGCGCGTTGATACCGATGATCTTGGCTCCGGCGGTGAGCGCCCGGTCGAGCTCCTCCTCGGTGTGCACCTCGACCAGCGGGGTCAGCCCGATCGACTCGGCCCGCTCGATGAGCGAGACCAGCGCGTTCTGGTCGAGCGCCGCCACGATCAGCAGCGCCAGGTCGGCGCCGTAGGCGCGGGCCTCCCAGAGCTGGTACGAGGTGACGATGAAGTCCTTGCGCAGCACCGGGATGTCGACGACGGCGCGCACGGCGGCCAGGTCGTCCAGGCTGCCGCCGAAGCGGCGTCGCTCGGTGAGCACGCTGATGACGTGGGCACCGCCCGACTCGTAGTCGCCGGCCAGCGCGGCGGGGTCGGCGATCGCGGCCATCGCGCCCTTGGACGGGCTGGAACGCTTGACCTCGGCGATGACCGCCACCTGGTCGCCGCCCAGCGCCGCGTAGGCGTCACGGGGGGTGGGCGCCCGCCCGGCCCGCTCCTTGAGCTCGGCCAGCGTCACCTTCTCCTGCCGCTCGGCCAGGTCGGCGCGGACTCCTTCGAGGATTTCCTCAAGCACGCTCATTTGCCCTCCCCGCGAAGTTCAGAGGCCAGGTTCGCGAACGCTGCCGTGTCCGTGGTTCGCTCGCTCCGCTCGCTCACGAGTAAGGCCCCTCCCGATCGACTGCCCTTGTCCCGCCGATGCTATCGGCCCGGCCGGGGTCGCCCCGCCACTGGGTGAAGCACAAAGGCGACTATGGGCCCAAGAATTCCCCAAAAGGGAGATTTCGTACTATCCAAAACACGATCATTAAAGCAAGAAATAACCAGACATAGGCCGGACGTATGGATTTCGCCACGGGCGGCCCACCCGATTCCCTTCCGGACCGACCACCCCACCAGGCACGCAGCACCCAGCGACCCCAGAGCACGACCAGCACCGGGACCATGAGGGTGACGATCGGGTTGAGCCCCAGCGCCGTCACCGGATCGCCGTGCACGAGCGCGTGCACGGCCCGCAGGCCGCCGCAGCCGGGGCAGTACAGACCGGTGAGCATGAGGAACGGGCAGGTCGGGTAGTGACCGGGCTCGTTCGGATCGACCGCCCCGACGAACGCGACCGCGGCACCCGCCACCAGCGCGGTACCGAGCGGCGCCAGCACGGCCCGCGCGCGCGAACCAGCGATCTTCCCCATGAGCACGGCCGTCGGCACCCCCTCACCGGCCACCCTACTCGCGCCGGACGCGGACCCGCCTCAGCCGACCGTCAGGTTCAGACACCCGTCAGGGAGGCACTGCTGAAGATGGCACCGACCACGACCAGCCAGGCCAGCACCGCCAGCCAGCACGCGATCCCGAAGTAGGACAGGACCAGGCCGGCGATGGCCATGCCCCGCCCCTCCTCGCCCGTCCGCTTGATCTGCCCCAGCGAGATGTGGCCCAGCACCACGCCCACGATCGAGGTGAGACCGCAGACGAACAGCCCCGCGATCCCCATGATCAGCGCAGCGATGGCCATGCCGTTGTTACCCCGGGGAGGCGGCGCACCGTAACCGCCGTAGGCGTCGTAACCGCCACCGGGCGGCGGGCCGTAACCACCGGACGAACCGTAACCACCCGGAGAGCCATAGCCACCGCCTCCCGGGGGTTGCCCGTAACCACCCGGCTGATTGCCATAGCTCATGAATGACTCCCGTTTATCTAAGTTGCGGGCGAAATCCTAGCGAAAACACTCCCGGGCCGAAGGAGTCCGGGCACGCCTGTAAGCAAGTCGTAGTCGGGGCGCACGCCCCTCGGATCTCGGGCCGCGGGATCGAGGAGAGCGCACCGAGCGCGCGGAGGCCGTGTTTCCGCCGAGGTCAGTGCTCCCGGGGGTCCTGATCGACCGTCGGGTCGGTGCCCTCGTCGAGGGCGTCCCACAGTGCCCGCTCGCTGGGGGCGCTCTCGGCGGGGGCGGAGCCCTGGCGGTTGTAGCGATCGGACATGCCCGGCCATCGGCCGCCCCGCAGGAGGGCCGTCACTCCCCCGGCCAGCAGGAGCAGCCCCCCCGCGGAGGCGATGATCGGCCAGACGACGGCCGAGGCGACCCGCGGCACGGAGTCCACGACCACCGGCGCCTGCTCCGCGGAGATCCGCAGTGCGGCGCTCGCGCCGCTCCCCCACCAGGAGGCGGCCACCACCCCGGCCCCGCAGAGCGCCATCACCGCGCCGACGACCCTGCGCCACACGCCTGCCGTCGCGAGCACGGCGACCACCGCGGCGAGTGCCGCCCAGGCCGCGGGCCCCAGCGCGGGGGCCAGTTCCGCGGCGGGGACCGCCACCTCGCGGGTGCCGTACGTCACGGTGAACCAGTCGCGCCCGGCGGCGAGCAGCACGAGCGCGGCGCCGGCCACGCAGGCCGCCAGCCAGGTCCACAGCTCCCGCTTGGCCGTCACGCCCGGGTCACCACCAGCTCGTCGGCGTCGAAGCAGGTCCGATCGCCCGTGTGGCAGGCGGCGCCCACCTGGTCGACCCTGAGCAGGATGGTGTCGCCGTCACAGTCGAGCGCGGCGGACTTGACGTGCTGGACGTGGCCTGAGGTGTCACCTTTCACCCAGTAGGACCCTCTGCTGCGTGACCAGTAGGTGGCCCTGCCTGTGGTGAGCGTGCGATGCAGCGCCTCGTCGTCCATCCAGGCGAGCATGAGCACCTCGCCGGTGTCGTACTGCTGGACGACGGCGGGAACCAGCCCGTCGGTGGTGCGCTTCAGCCGGGCCGCGATGGCAGGGTCAAGGGGCATGCGGCAATTGTGCCGCAACCAGGGAGAGGGGTAGCGTCCGGCATGGCCTCGCGAGCAGACCGGGGGCTCCCCTGAAGACCGACCCGGCGAGCCATCTGGCGGTGGTGGAGGCCACCACCCTGCCGTGCGCGTTCACCAGGAAGGCCGGTCCTCCCACCCTGCGGAGCAGTGGCGAGACGGCGACCTCGAAGCGGCGTACGAACACGTCGGCCGCCGCCACGCCGATGAACTCCCCGCCCTTCAGCACGGGCACCGACAGGGTCAGGGAGTACTCGGTGCTGCAGAGGAAATCCACGTACGGGCCGGTGAGAGTGTGCTCGGCGCCGGAGCGCGGACCGGCGAACCAGTCCCAGTGCGTGTAGTCGTAGAAGGCGCTGCTGGAGGGGTCCATGTCCCGGAGCAGCTGCACGGGCTCCCCCGAGGCGCCCTCCTGCCACCACTCCAGATACCAGGGCGCGTCGATGAGCAGGCCGGGCGCGGCGATGAACCCGATGCCGGAGATCAGCCCGCCCAGCCGGGGAAAGAGCAGCGGGCGCAGCGCGGCCAGGTCACCGCGCACCGGCGCGGTGCCCACGAGCCCGACCACGGCGTCGCGTACCTGGTGGAGCCCCTCGAAGACATCCTCGACGATGCCGCCGACGGCTACGGCCGCCTCGGCCGCGCCGCCGGGCGCCAGCAGCGCACCGTGTTCACTCACTTGATCCATCCGCCCCAGGCATCCGACGATCACGGCTCCCGCAGACGCAGCTCGATGAGGTGTTCCATCGCGTCGAGCACGTGCCGCTCCGCCAGGAGCCTGGCGTGGTCGTCGTCTCCGCGGTGAATGGCCTCGGCGATGGCGTGGTGCCGAGCCGACGTTCCATCGTCTCCCCCGTGAGCGGACCAGAGCAATGGTCCGATGTCAGCCTGTAACCTGATCTCTTCCTGAGTGAGTCGTGCCGACTGGGAGGCTGCGGCCACCTCGATGTGGAAGCGCCCGTGCAGCCTGCGCAGGTGGGCCTGGTCGCGGGAGCCGGCCATCTCCTGCAGCGTGCGGCGGAGCGGCGCGATGTCCTCCGGCAGTGCCCGCTGCGCGGCCAGTCTCGCGGCGGCCCCGGCGATGGCCGCGTAGTGGTCGCCCAGGTCGCGGAGCTCCTCCGCGGTGAAGGCGCACAGTCGATCGAGTGCCCGGGGAGCCTCACGCGGGGCCCGCACGAAGCTACCGCCTCCGCGCCCCCGCCGCGTCTCGACCATGCCCTGCTGGCGCAGGGCCATCAGGGCCTCCCGCAGCGTGACCGTGGACACGCCCAGCTGGGCGGCGAGCTCCGCCTCGCTGGGCAACTGCTCGCCGTCGGCCACCAGGCCGAGCACTATGGCGTCGGTGAGCCGTCTGACCACGGCGTCGACCCGCGCGGTGCTGTCGACCGGCGCGAACGCGGCCAGACGGGCACCACCGGAGATGTCTGCCATGCCCATGCGCCCTCCCTCGCCTTCGACGGTCATACAGTCTCCCACCTGGGGTCCCGTCCGAGATCCCCCGAGTGCCGCCCGCGCGTGGCCGGCACCGCCGCGAGGATCTCACTCCGCGTCCCCTCGACGGTGATGTCCGAACGGCTCTTGCCATCAAACATCTAACCTCATATGTTTTCGGTCATGTCAGACCCAGCGGTGAGGTTGACCGGCCTCCGCAAGAGTTTCGGGGCCGTGGACGCGGTCACCGGCGTCGACCTCGACATCGCCGACGGTGAGTTCTTCGCCATGCTCGGCCCCTCGGGCTCGGGCAAGACGACGGTGCTGCGGATGATCGCCGGCTTCGAGACGCCCAGCGCGGGCACCGTCGAGCTCGGCGGGGTCGACGTCACCCGGCTCGCCCCCTTCGAGCGCGACGTCAACACGGTCTTCCAGGACTACGCGCTGTTCCCGCACATGAACGTGGCGGACAACGTGGAGTACGGCCTGCGGGTCAAGCGGGTCCCCCGGGCCGAGCGGCGCGAGCGCGCACTGGCCGCGCTGGCCTCGGTCCGGCTGGAGGGCATGGAGCGGCGCAGGCCGAACCAGCTCTCCGGCGGCCAGCGGCAGCGGGTCGCCCTGGCCCGCGCCCTGGTCAACCGTCCCCGGGTGCTCCTGCTCGACGAGCCGCTCGGCGCACTGGACCTCAAGCTCCGTGAGGAGATGCAGGTCGAGCTCAAGTCGATCCAGCGCGAGGTCGGCATCACCTTCCTGTTCGTCACCCACGACCAGGAGGAGGCGCTGACCATGAGCGACCGGGTGGCGGTGTTCGACCGGGGGCGGATCGAGCAGGTCGGCACCCCGGCCGAGATCTACGAGAGGCCCGCGAGCACGTTCGTCGCGGGGTTCGTCGGCACCTCCAACCTGATCTCCGGCCAGGCCGCGCAGGTGGTGCTCGGCCGGGAGGGCACGTTCAGCGTGCGCCCGGAGAAGCTGCGCCTCGCCGGCCTCGACGAGACGGTCGACGGCACGGAGCACAGCGCGACGGGCACCGTCGCCGAGGTCGTCTACGCGGGCCCCGCGACCCGGTTCGTGGTCGAGCTCGACGCGGGCGGGCGGCTCATCGCACTCCAGCAGAACCTGCAGGTCTCGTCAATGGACGTGATGGGCCTGCGTGGCACCAGGGTCCGGCTCATCTGGCACCGCCGGCACGAGTTCGCGATCGTCCCGTAAGAAAGGTCGTCATCCCATGCGGTCCACCCCCCGGATTGTCACCCGGCACGGCGCGGTCGTCCTCTCCGCGCTCGCCCTGGCCACCGTCACCGCCTGCGGCACCGGCTCCGTGCCCGCACCCGGCGCCTCCGCCGCCGCCCCCGGCCAGACCGGCTTCACCCCGCCCAAGATCGAGGCGCTGCAGTCGCTGGGCCCGGGAGAGGGGCAGGTCAACCTGGTCAACTGGGCCGGATACGTCGAGGACGGGAGCAACGACCCCAAGGTCGACTGGGTCACCCCGTTCGAGAAGGCCACCGGCTGCCAGGTCAACTCCAAGACCGCCGGCACCTCCGACGAGATGGTCAACCTCATGAAGACCGGCGAGTACGACGCGGTCTCCGCCTCGGGAGACGCCTCGCTGCGGCTGATCGCCGGCGGGACCGTCGCCCCGGTCAACACCGCCCTGATCCCGAACTACGCCGACGTCTTCGCCGGCCTGAAGGACAAGGCGTGGAACTCGG
This sequence comes from Streptosporangium sp. NPDC001681, assembly GCF_040298085.1. NCBI lineage: Bacteria > Bacillati > Actinomycetota > Actinomycetes > Streptosporangiales > Streptosporangiaceae > Streptosporangium > Streptosporangium sp. NPDC001681. The sequence continues at coordinate 19,703 of NZ_JBEOZN010000161.1, forward strand.
CCGGCGGGGCCGCCTACGGCGTGCCGCACGGACGCGGGGCCAACCTGCTCATGTGGCGCACCGACCAGGTCAAGCCCGCACCCGACTCCTGGGGCGCGGTGTTCGATCCCGCCTCGCCGTACGCGGGGAAGATCACCGCCTACGACTCCCCGATCTACATCGCGGACGCGGCGCTGTACCTGATGGCGACCAGGCCCGAACTCGGCATCAAGAACCCGTACTCCCTGGACGAGGGGCAGTTCCAGGCCTCGGTAGACCTGCTCAAGCAGCAGAGGAAGATCATCGGCGAGTACTGGTCCGACTACACCAAGGAGGTCCAGGCCTTCAAGAGCGGTGACTCCGTGCTGGGCACCACCTGGCAGGTCATCGCCAATGTGGCCCTGGCCGACAAGGCACCGGTCGAGGTGACGCTGCCCAAGGAGGGGGCCACCGGCTGGTCGGACACCTGGATGGTCGCCGCCGCCGCCAAGAACCCGAACTGCGCCTACAGGTGGCTCGACTGGATCATCTCGCCCCAGGCCAACGCCCAGGTCGCCGAGTATTTCGGGGAGGCGCCCTCGAACGCGAAGTCCTGCGAGCTGACCGCCGACCCGAAGCACTGCGACACCTTCCACGCGACCGACGAGGACTACTACTCGAAGGTCTGGTACTGGACCACCCCCATCGCCCAGTGCCTGGACGGGCGCACCGACGTCACGTGCAAGGACTACTCCGAGTGGACCAGGGCCTGGACCGAGATCAAGGGCTGAGCCCCGCCGGAACCACCCGTGGGGGGGGGGCCCCGGGGGCCCCCCCCCCCCCCCCCCCGGCCGGGGCGGGGGCCCCCCCCCCCCCCGGGGGGGGCCCACCGAGGCCCCGGGGGGGGCGGCGGTGGAGAACGCGG
>NZ_JBEOZN010000162.1:0-20403 GCF_040298085.1 Streptosporangium sp. NPDC001681
CGCCATAGGTTCAGAGCTTAGAAGACTCGGATAGCACGCTCTCTGCTGATGGGCATGCGCAAAGGCAGGTCGGGTCCGGTGACCGATTCCCGCGCCGTGGCGGGCGCCGGCTCCGGCGCGCCGACCGAGAGCGGCCCGACCGGAGCCGGCTCGGCCGCCGTCACAGGGGGCTGGACAGTGGCAACGGGCTGTGGCGCGACGGGTGCCGCGGGCTCCGGCTCCGGGGCGGGCGGCGGCTCGTACGCGGCGGGTTCCGGCGCGGCGGGCTCGTACACCGCCGGTGAGACCGGCTCGTACGCGGTGACCGGCTTCGGCGGCACCGGCTCCGGAGGCCTGACCCGCGCGGCGGGATCGGAGCCCTCGGCCGCGGGAACGGCGGGCTCCGGTGCTCGGTCGGACTGGTATCCGGCCGGGTCGGGAGCGCGCAGCGGCGGCACGGACACCCGCGGGGCCTCGTATCCGGGGGGGAGTGGAGGCATGGGCGGCTGCTGGTAGGCGGCCGGTGGTTCGGTCTGGGCGTAGGCGGGCCGGGGTTGTGCCACGGGCTCGTGCCGCAGGACCGAGGGGAAGGCGACCGGCTGCTGGTTCGGCGGTTCGGGAGCCAGCGGCGGCACCGGAGCGAGCTTGGCCACCCGCGGCACGAACGGCGTGACCGTGGTGTCCTCGACCGGCTTGACGTCCTCTCCGCTGGACAGGCGCAGGGCCTCGTCGTCGTGGGGCGTGATGTGGCGCCGGCGCGGGTCGAAGAGCCACTCGGCGTTGCGCGTGTGACCGTTCCACACGAACCCGAGCTTGATGCGCCACATGTTGTCGTCCCGCTTGGCGGAGTCCCACTCGATCTCGTCGGCGGGGACGCCGCGGCGGGTCAGCCGCTCGGCGACCAGATCGCCGAGGGTGGGACCGGGAGCGGAGTCGCCGGGCAGGCGTACGGCGCAGCGCTGCGCCTGCTGTGCCATGTACTCACGTTCCTGGAGCACGGGGCCCTCGAACCACCGCACGCGCTCGACCGGGATGCCCGCCGTATTGGCGATCTCCTCCGCGGTCTCGCCGGCACGGATCCGGGCCTGGATCTCCTTGGGGCGCAACGGACTCTCCACTTCGATCTCGTACTGGCCGAGACGGGAGAAGTTGCCGCGGACGGCAGCACGGAGCCGGTCGTCGACGGGCAGCGTGAACCGGGTACCCCGGCCGGCTGTCGCCAGCACGAGATAGGTCCCGTCCTCACTCACCGCGACGAGTCGGAGCTCCTGCATGCGAGTCCCTTCGTCGTCGTGCTCAATCTTCCCCCGGACCCTTGAGTCTCTCGCGTGTGCCGGTTGCCTGCCAGCACCGTACCCGGCATGTCCGAACATCGCCTTCCTGGATGGGGCTCGCAGCGATGTGACGCCGGTCACATTTGCTCCATTCATCTAATTACAGGGCGCCGGTCTGGAGCAGCAACTTCGGGGTCCTCAGGGGATTCTCACGGATAACTCCGTGAACCGCTGCGGACTTCCACCAAGAACCGGGAGATGGCGGTGAGGCCGGTCCGCCGGTCCGGGGAGGGTATGTCGCGATCGCGGCGTTGTTCGGGGGCCGGTCGTCGCGGTCCGTGACGACGGATCGCGACGGCGGCTGGCATGGACGGCGGGAGAAGGTCATCTCCAGCGGACTCCCTCGGGGTCGAGCGGCGCGGGCGTCTGCGAATCTGCCCGTCGCACGCGCCGGGGGAACGACGGGACACGCGGACGCGTCACTCTTCGAGCGAGCCTTTGCGTCACCCTTTACCGAAAGCTTGTGAGAAGCGGCCGAATCGGGGGAACGGGGCCGTCCCGGTGGCCCCTCAGCCCAGGACGGTGTCGAGATACTCGTTGGCGAACGCGCGTCCGGGGTCGAGGGCGTCCCGCACCATCAGGAAGTCGGCGAACCGGGGATAGACCGTCGTCAGGTAGGCCGCGTCGCGGGTGTGCAGCTTGCCCCAGTGCGGGCGGCCGCCGAGCCTCGTCATGATCTCCTCAACGCCCTCGAAGTAGGCGGGGTTCGGGGTCGGCCGGTAGACGTGGCAGGCGATGTAGGCCGAGTCCCTGCCGTAGGCGGTGGACAGCCAGGCGTCCGAGGCGGGGGTGACTCGCACCTCGATCGGGAAACTGATCTTCCAGTCCCTGACCTCCATCAGGTCGCGGACCTCGCGCAGGGCCTGACCGAGGTGCTCGCGCGCGATGGCGTACTCCATCTCCAGGAAGCGCACCTGGCGCACGCTCGTGAAGATCCGATGCGAGGCGTCGGTGTGGGTCGAGGCCGACAGCGTCGCGGCCGAGAGCGCGTTGAGCCGGGGGATGGCGCCCGGGTAGCGGCCACCGATGCCGCACACCGCGCCGAACAGGGTGTTCTCCATGAAGTGGTTGTCGAGCCAGTACCGCAGCGCGCTCGGCGGCCGGGCCGGGCCGGGGCTGCGGTTGTTGCGCTTGGTCAGGCAGGTGTCCGTGTGCGGCATCCAGAAGAAGTCGAGGTGCTCGTTGCCGGTGACGAGGGAGTCGAGGGAGTCCAGGATCGAGGACAGCGCCATCGGCTCCCGGACGCTGCGCAGCAGGAAGGAGGGCTCCACCCGGAAGGTCACCGCGGTCAGCACGCCGAGTGCGCCCAGGCCCACCCTGGCCGCGTCGAACAGGTCCTGCTCGGCCACCCCGCGGATCTTCCCCTCGCCGTCGCCGCGGACTGTGACGATCTCGCCGTCGGCGAGCACCATCTCCAGGGCCAGCACCTGGTCGGCCAGTCCGCCGACGTCCCTGCCGGTGCCGTGGGTGCCGGTCTGGATGGCCCCGGCCAGGGTCTGGGCGTCGATGTCGCCCATGTTGGCCAGGGCCAGACCCCTTTGGTGCAGCTCCCCGTTGAGCACGCCGATCGTCGTCCCCGCCTCGGCCGTCACCCAGCCGTCTCCCACCTCGCGGATCCCGGTCAGCGCGTCCGGCCGCAGCAGGATGCCGTCGGTCAGGGCGACCGAGGTGAACGAGTGCCCGGTGCCGGTCATCCGCACCTGGCGTCCCGAGGCGACGGCGTCGCGCACCGCCCGCGAGACCTCCTCGGCACAGGACGGCGTACGGACCTCCGTGGGGGTGGCGGATTGGTTCCCTGCCCAGTTGCGGAAGGTCTCGCCCATGTTCACTCCTGCCCTGCGGGCGTCACCCGGTCCTGTCGTGGGCGTCGACGCCCCTGGGACGCGGGTTACCGCCGGTTCGTCACTCGCTCCGCCAGCGAATATGAACAATACTCATGATTGCTGCTGGGCGACAGGGGTTCGCAGCCAGGCGGAGCCGCCGACGCCGATCGCCACGGCCAGCAGGGCGCAGGCGAAGGAGAATCCGTAGGCGTTGGAGGCGCCGAACGCGTCGGTGAGCCTGCCGCCCGCCCACGCGCCGATCGCCACGCCGAACCCGACCGAGGTCGAGATCCAGGCCATGCCCTCGGTGAGCAGATGGGCGGGGACCAGCTGCTCGGTCAGGCTGTAGCCGGTGATGACGGTCGGGGAGATGGCCAGCCCGGCCAGGAAGAGCGCGCCCGCCATGACCCTGACGTCGCCGATGAGCGTGATCGGGGTCAGGCCCACGGCGAACACCGCCAGCGAGCCGATGAACCTGCCGCGCAGCGAGACGGTCCACTGCCGCGCGCCGTACCAGAGCCCGGAGACCAGGCTCCCGCCGGCGAACGAGGCGAGCAGCAGTCCGGCGGCGGGTTTGGCGCCCTGTTCCTCGGCGAACGCCACCGTGACCAGGTCGACCGAGCCGAACACCGCCCCCATCGCCAGGAAGGCGCATGACATCAGGGCGACGCCGGGGATGGTGATCGGGGTGCCCGAGCGCTCTTCCCTGGGACGGACGGGTGGCTCCGTGCCACGCTGCAGCCCGAAGGCGATGGTGCCCACGATCGTGCAGGTCAGAGCCACGATCAGGCCCGCGTATGGGTTGATCATGGTGGCCAGGGCGGTGACCAGCGCCGGGCCCGCGACGAAGATGACCTCGTCGGCGACCGACTCGAAGGAGAACGCCGTGTGCAGCCTGGCCGTCCCGCCCAGCAGGTGCGACCAGCGGGCGCGCACGAGCGAGCCGAGCGAGAGCGCGGTCGCGCCGACCGCGATCCCGGTGGCGAAGAGCGTCCACCGGGGGGCGCCGAACTCGGCGCAGAGCATCAGGCCGGTCAGCGTGGCGCCGTGCGCCAGCGTGAGCGGGATGACTATCCTGGCCTGGCCGAACCTGTCCACCAGGCGTCCCGACAGGGGGGCCGCGACGGCGTAGGAGACGCTGACGGTGGCCGCGACCGCTCCCGCCGTCGCGTAGGAGTCGGTGAGCGCCTCGATGAGCAGCACGATGCCGATGCCGAGCATCGACATGGGCATCCGCCCGAAGAATCCCGCGATGACGAAACCCTTGACGCCGGGAGTGCTGAAGAGCCCTCGGTACGGCCCGACCACTGACACTCCCTGATGCTCTATGTGGGTGGAACATGCCGACGATTCCGCACAGGATCGCTGCTCGGCAAGTGATTTTCCAGGCAACGGCTCCCGGCGGGGTCCGTTGAGGCTAACGTGAGCGCGGTGTCACGTCTTCCCGGGTTGAGGGCATTCATCCCAGTGATGGTTGCTCTGGCCGTACTTGTCGCTCTCGGTGGCGTCGCGCTCGCGGTGATCACCGGCGGCCGTCCCGCGGCCCCGGACGAGAACATCGTCATGGAGTCCCGCATCCGGGACCTGGCGGCGATCGCGCCGGTGGTCAGCCAGCCGCCGACCCCGCCGACCCCGCCGACCCCGCCGACCACGGCAGACCCGGCAGGCTCGGACCGCGAGAGCGCCGGCCCGGGCGACCCCGCGGGTGTGGAGACCGCCCCGGAGACCCCGGCCTCGCAGCCGTCCGCGCCCCCCGGCCCCCAAGGGGCGGACGGCCCGGGGTTCACCTCCACCCCGCCCCGGCTGCTGGTCATATCCCCGTCGACGCTGACCGAGCAGACCAAGGAGGACATCTCCCGGCTGAAGTACGTCCAGAAGGTCGACTCCTTCGACGGCGGGGCGGTCAAGGTGTCCGGGGTCGGACTCAACCTCCTCGCGGTTGATCCCGCCCGTTTCCGGGCGTGGGTCCCCAGGGCCGTCGCCGACCAGCAGGGGGTGTGGAGCGCCCTGGCCAGGGGCGAGTTCGTCGCGGACAGCTCGGCGGCGCGCCGCCTGGGACTGGTCCTCGGTGCGGAGTACCAGGTGGACGACGGTCCCCGGCTGCGGGCCGCGGCCTCGGCCACCTTCGGCCTGCCGGGCGTGGACGGCATCGTGGGGGAGGAGACCGGCCGCAGGCTGGGCCTGCCGCCGGGGGTGGCGCTGCTCGTGCACGGGCCCGAGAAGGCCACCGCCGTTCTCAAGGCCCGGGTGGGCAGGCTGCTCGGCTCAGGCTCCCAGGTGGTCGCCGTCGGTGGATCCGGCACGGGCAAGGTCATTACGGACAAGGCCACCGCGGACAAGGCGGCCCCGGCGAAGACCGGCACCGGCAAGCCCGCGAAGGCGGCCCGGGTGACGGTCGGCAGACCCGGCAGTTACCTGGAGCTCTATCGCGCCTCGGCCGAGGTCTGCCCGGGGCTCTCCTGGACGGTGCTGGCCGCGATCGGCCAGGTGGAGAGCTCCCACGGGCGCAACAACGGCCCCTCCTCCGCGGGGGCGCAGGGACCGATGCAGTTCATGCCCGCCACCTGGAAGGCCTACGGCGTGGACGGCGACGGCGACGGCGTCGCCGACATCTGGAGCCCCTACGACGCGGTCCCCTCGGCGGCCAACTACCTGTGCGCCAACGGAGCGGCCCAGGGCGGCAAGAAGCTGGAGAAGGCCATCTGGTTCTACAACCACTCCTGGTCCTACGTTTCCAAGGTCCTGGCCATCTCCCGCGGCTATGCCGCCGCCTACCCCTGAGGCACCCGGCGCCCTACCCGCGGCGGCGCGGCGGCGCCGGGCAGCAGGTGGCCGAGCACGCGACGGGCTCGGGCTCGGCGAGCAGCTCCGAGATCATCGAGACGAACCGGGGGTGGGTACCGGCCGTGGCCGCCCTGACCAGCGGCAGGCCGATCTTTCTCGCCGTCTCCGCGGCCTCCACGTCGAGGTCGTAGACGACCTCCATGTGGTCGGAGACGAAACCGATCGGCACCAGCACCACCGCCTGGGCGTCGACCTCCAGCAGATGGTCGCAGACGTCGGGCTCCAGCCACGGAATGTGAGGGGCGCCGCTCCGGCTCTGCCAGACCAGGTCCCACGCCCTGTCGCCACCCAGCTCCGCGGTGACCAGCGTGGCCGCGCGGCGCAGCTGAGCCTCGTACGCCCCGCCGCTCTCGCCGGCCGTCTCGGCCATCGAGATCGGAATGCTGTGCGCCGTGAAGACCAGCCGGGCGGAGTCGCCGAGCCCGTCGGGCAGCCGGTCCAGCGCCTCGCGGGTGTGGTCGGCCATCGCCGCGATGAAGCCCGGGTGGTCGAAGTAGTGCCGGAGCTTGACCACCTCGGGGGCACCCTCGACCGCGGCCCTGGCCAGCGCGATGTCGTCGATGTACTGCCGGCAGCCGGAGTAGGAGCTGTAGGCCGAGGTGACGAAGGCCGCCGCCCTGCGCACGCCGTCGGCCGCCATCTCGCGGAGTGTGTCCTCCAGATAGGGATGCCAGTTGCGGTTGCCCCAGTAGATCGGAAGATCGATGGTCGGTGCCACGGCCGCGATCAGGTCGCGGCACTGCTGGTTGATCGGGCTGGCCCCGCCGAAGCGCTGGTAGTGCGCCTCGACCTCCAGCAGCCGCTCGCGCGGGATCTCGCGGCCCCGCACCACGTTCTCCAGGAACGGCATCACGTCGTCAGGCTTCTCGGGACCCCCGAACGAGACGACGAGGAGTGCGTCGTAATTCCCCATGGTCTTCATCAAACCGCATGCCGGGGCGTTCTCTCGCATGGTCACCATGCGTAGTTCGTCATCAACAACATTTGTGGATGCGTGTTTGGGGGCATGTCCGAAGACGGTAGCCGGGGTAGGTTCGAAACTGTGACCCCATTTAACGACATCCGCGATTATGTCGGCGTGCCGCGGGTGGCATCCCTGCGGCTATCCCCCGATGGAACGCGCCTGGTCAGCGTGGTGCAGGCGCTCAACCCCGATGGCAGATCCTATGGAACCTCCCTTTGGGAGATCCCGCTCGACGGCCGACGGCCGCACCGGCTGACCAGATCGGTCAAGGGCGAGGCCGGGGCCGAGTTCACCCAGCGTGGTGATCTGCTCTTCGGCTCGCGCCGGCCCGACCCGACGGTCAAGGACGCCGACGAGGAGGTTCCGGCGCTCTGGCTGCTGCCCGCGGCGGGAGGAGAGGCCCGGCAGATCGCATCCAGACCGGGGGGTGTCGCCGGGTTCGCGATCGGCGGGCAGACCGTGGTCTTCTGCTCCGACGTGCTCCCGGGCGACGAGGCGGGGGAGGCCGAGCGGCGCAAGACGCGCAAGGAGGCGGGGATCAGTGCGATCCTGCACGAGAGCTACCCGGTGCGTTACTGGGATCACGACCTCGGCCCTGGCGAGCCCCGGCTGTTCGCGGGCACGCTGGGCGAGGAGGAACGGCTGACCGAGGTCAGGGATCTCACCCCCCAGCCGGGCAAGGCCTTGGCGAGCCACAGCGCCTACGACGTGACGCCGGACGGTTCCACGGTCGTGGCCACCTGGGGTGTCTCGATGCCGCACGGTGAGCTCCGTTTCGAGCTGGTCGCCATCGAGGCGGCCAACGGCGGTGCCCGGCGGGTCCTCGCCGCCGATGACGGCCACGACTTCGACGGGCCGATCAGAATCTCTCCCGACGGACGCCTGGTCGCGTGCGTCCGGAGCAACCACGCAGACATCGAGCACATCCCCGAGAGCACTCTGTGGATCGTCGATCTGGCCACCGGTGAGGGCCACCCCGCGGGCGGGGAGCTCTGGCCGTCCGACATCGTCTGGGCTCCCGACTCCCGCTCGCTGTTCATGGCCGCCGACCATCACGGCCGCCGCCCGATCTTCCTGGTCCCGGCCGACGGTTCCGCGCCGGAGCGGCTCACCGGTGACGACGCCGCGTACGCCTCGCTCAACGTCGCGCCCGACGGCACCGTCTACGCACTGCGCGGCGCGGTGGACGCGCCCGCGGCCCCGGTCAGGGTGGCCGCGGACGGCACCGTCGAAAGGCTGCCCTCTCCCGCCCCCGAGCTGGTGCTGCCCGGCAGGCTCACCGAGGTGACCGCGACCGCCGACGACGGCGCGGAGATCAGGGCCTGGCTGGCGCTGCCCGAGGGAGCCTCGGCGAAGAACCCCGCGCCGATCCTGCTGTGGATCCACGGCGGCCCGCTGGGCAGCTGGAACGACTGGTCCTGGCGCTGGAACCCGTGGATCATGGCCCAGAACGGTTACGCCGTGCTGCTTCCCGACCCGTGCATGTCCACGGGGTACGGACCGGAGATGATCCGGCGCGGCTGGGCCAACTGGGGCCCGCGCACCCACGCCGACCTGATGGCGATCACCGACGCCGCGTTGGAACTGCCCGAGGTCGACGCCACCAGGACCGCCGCCATGGGCGGCTCGTTCGGCGGCTACATGGCCAACTGGGTCGCCGGGCACACCGACAGGTTCAGTGCGATCGTCACCCACGCCTCGCTCTGGAACCTCGACCAGTTCGCCGGCACCACCGACGCGTCGATGTACTGGCAGCGCGAGTTCGGAGCCCCGGGCACCGGGCTGTACGCGAAGCTCTCTCCGCACCGGTCGCTGGGGAACATCTCCACCCCGATGCTGGTCATCCACGGTGACAAGGACTACCGGGTCCCCATCGGCGAGGCGCTGCGCCTCTGGTGGGACCTGCAGCGCTCCGACGTGGAGTCGAAGTTCCTGTACTTTCCCGACGAGAACCACTGGGTGCTCAAGCCGGGCAACGCGGTTGTCTGGTACGAGACCGTGCTGGCCTTCCTGGACCAGCATGTCCTCGGCCGCGAGTGGAAACGCCCTGAGTCGCTGTCGTGAGCCCGATGGAGGAATCGTGGACGGTGCCGTGACCGGCCGGCCGGCGGAGGAGATCACCGGTTCGTGAGCCCGGTGAAGCGAGTGAGGAGTGGTGAGGGGATCGTGGACGACAGTGCCGTGACCTTCGGCAGGCTGGCGGAGGAGATGGCCAGGGAGGCCGGTGAGATGCTTCTGGCCAAGCGTCCACCCCGTCCCGAGGTGCTGGTCACCAAATCCAGCCCCACCGACGTGGTGACAGCCCTCGACCGGGCCTCGGAGGAGCTGATCCGCAACAGGATCAGGGCGGTCAGGCCCGGCGACGCGATCCTCGGCGAGGAGGGCGGCTCCACCGGCGACGGCAGGGTCCGCTGGATCGTCGACCCGATCGACGGGACCGTCAACTTCCTGTACGGGCTGCCCGAGTGGGCGGTCAGCATCGCGGTCGAGGTGGACGGCGAGGTGATCGCGGGGGTGGTCAACGTCGTGCCCCGCGGAGAGGTGTTCACCGCCGTCAGGGGCGAGGGCGCGTGGCTGGCGGGGGAGCGGCTGCGCTGCAACACCGGTGTGCCGCTGGAACGGGCACTGATCGCCACCGGATTCGGCTATGAGAGCGGGCGGCGCGAGGTGCAGGCGGAGGTGCTCCGTCACGTGGTGCCGCGGGTACGTGACATCCGCAGGGGTGGATCGGCGGCCGCGGACCTCTGCTCGGTGGCGGCGGGCCGGGTGGACGGCTACTACGAGCGCGGCCCGAACGTCTGGGACTACGGGGCCGGCGGCCTCATCGCCCAGGAGGCGGGGGCCAGGCTCGGTGGATTGGCCGGCAAGCCGGCCAATCCCGGCCTCGTCCTGTGCGCGGCGCCCGGCCTGTTCGAGGAACTGCACGACCTGCTGCTCCCGCTGGATCCGGAGCGCGACGCCTGAGGCCTCGACTCCGGGCCTTCGCGGTACGGGCACGAAGCGGTACGGGCACGAAAGAGCCCCCCGGCCAAGATGGCCGGGGGGCTCCCTCCCATCAGCGCTGAATGGGAACGCCGTTGTCTGTGGCCAGACGCTGGAGATCCTCGATCTCGGCGGTGAAGGTGTCGGCGAGGTAGTCGTCGCCGGAGGACCTGGCCTCCTGCAGATTCCTGTATGCCTGGTCGAGGCGGTGTTCGATTGTGGTGGTGAACTCGCCCATCTCACCTTCTTTCTCACGGGCGCATGGGGGCGGAAGGTACCGCGATAGAGACTGGAACCGGCTGTACCCACAGTGGCCCAGTGGCTAAACCTGTGTGTTTCCGACATCACACGGAGTGTCTACCCCTGGGAGGGCCTTACCGTGTGCTTACAGGGGATGGGGTGAGAATGAGGGGCCGTTCCAGCGGCTGCTCATGGAATGTGACGGGAGGTGCCATAAGCCGTGCGAGTGCTTGTGGTCGAGGACGAGCGGGTGCTCGCCGACGCGATCGCGACCGGGCTCCGGCGCGAGGCGATGGCCGTGGACGTGGCCTACGACGGCGCCGGAGCGCTGGAGCGGACGGGCTACATCGACTACGACGTCATCGTCCTGGACCGGGACCTGCCCAAGGTCCACGGTGACGAGGTCTGCCGCCGGCTGGTGGCCTCCCGTACCGCGTCGCGGATCCTCATGCTGACCGCCTCGGGCGACGTCGACGACAAGGTGGAGGGGCTGGGGCTGGGCGCCGACGACTATCTGGCCAAGCCCTTCGTGTTCATCGAGCTCGTCGCGCGGGTGCGGGCGCTCGGCCGCCGCTCCGCCCCGGCGCTGCCGCCGGTGCTGGAGCGGGCGGGGGTCCGCCTGGATCCGGGCAAACGGCTGGTGACCAGGGACGGCGCGGAGATCGCGCTCACCAAGAAGGAGTTCGCGGTCCTGGAGGAGCTGATGCGCGCCGAGGGCGCGGTCGTCAGTCAGGAGGACCTGCTGGACAAGGCGTGGGACGAGAACATCGACCCGTTCACCAACGTGGTGCGCGTCACCATGATGACGCTGAGAAAGAAACTGGGCGAGCCCCAGGTGATCGAGACGGTGCCAGGGGTCGGGTACAGGTTGTGAGCGCTCCGGCAGGCGGGGGAGAGGAACGTCCCACGTTCGTCCCTGCGGACGAGGACCGGGGGTCCGTGCCGACCCACCCGATGATCAGCCCGCACTCCGAGCGGGGCGCCTGGAAGAGCGAGCAGCTCGCGTCGGGACCGCCGGAGAAGGAGGGGAAGCCGGGCGAGCAGCCCCCGCCGCCGACCGGCCCGCCCGCGTGGGACGGTCCGCCCCCGGCGGGCACGGCGCCGACCGATCACACCCTGCTGAGCCGGCTGCAGGCGATCGTGGACCGGGTCAGCATCCGCTGGCGGCTGACCATCACCTACGCGACGCTGTTCTTCACCGCGGGTGCCCTGCTCATGGTCGTGATCTACCTGATGGTGGGCTGGGCGCTCAACGACGTGTGGCCGCAGTTCCCGCTCGACCTGAACGGGGTGATGCCCCCCGACCAGGCGCGCCGGTACGAGCAGCAGTGGTACTGGTACCAGCACGCCGCGATCGCCGGAGCGCAGAAGGAACTGCTGGCCCGCTCGCTGCTGGCCCTGCTGGGGGTCGGCATCCTGGCGGTCATCATCGGCTACATCGTCGCCGACCGGGCGCTCAAGCCGATCCAGCAGATGACCGCCACGGCCCGCAAGCTGTCGGGCTCCACGCTCGCCCACGAGCGGATCGATCTCAAGGGGCCCGACGACGAGCTGAAGGAACTGGCCGACACCTTCGACGAGATGCTCACCAGGCTCAATGTGGCCTTCGACACACAGCGAAGATTCGTGGCCAACGCCTCGCACGAGCTCCGCACCCCGCTGACGATCAACCGGACGGTCCTGGAGATCGCGCTGGGCGACCCGGAGGCGTCGGGCGATCTCAAGGCACTGGGCCGCACCCTCCTGGAGGTCAACGCCCGCAACGAACGCCTGATCGAGGGACTGCTGCTGCTGGCGCGGAGCGAGCGCGAGCTGAGCGTGCGCAAGCCGGTGGACATGAAGGACGTGGCCGAGACGGCCGTCGACCAGCTCGCCACGCGGGCCGCGGGGGCCGGGGTCACCGTGATCACCGAGCTCCGCGGTGCCGAGACCGTCGGTGATCCGGTGCTCCTGGAGCGCTGCGTGGCCAACCTGGTGGAGAACGCCATCAAGCACAACCTCCCCGAGTCCGGACGTCTGTGGGTCAGGACGGGAATGGTGGAGGGTGCGCTGATTGTTCAGGTGGCCAACACGGGGCCGCATGTCCCCGCGTACGAGGTGAACAGTCTTTTCGAGCCGTTCCGGCGGCTCAACGCCGACCGGGTCGACTCCGACAAGGGCGCGGGGCTCGGGCTTTCCATCGTCCGCGCGGTGGTGCGGGCTCATGGGGGCAACGTGACCGCCATCCCCAGGGACGGAGGAGGTCTGGTGGTCACCGTGCGACTTCAGGCGCGCTGATCCGGCGGGGGGCGTCTCGTTCACGCCGTACATGTGGTTGGATGTGCCGTCGAACACGGTGGTGCATGCCGCCGATGCTGTGGTTTACGCCATATTTGGCTAACCGTGGCCATTGGCAGTACGTCCCTCACGTGTAGGGAGGTTCAGTGACCATTCCGGCAGGGTACCGAAGCAGGAATCTCGTCGGCAGATCGGGCACAAGTCGTGCCTCTCGAACGTTACACACGCGCGAGTGAGCGCACACAGATAGATGAGGGGGATGGAGCAGACCGATGGCTACCGATTACGACAGCCCACGCAAGACCGACGACGACCTCAGTGAGGACAGTCTTCAGGAACTGCAGGCCCGCCGTACCGACAAGTCCTCGGGCAGCATCGACATCGACGAGACGGATCTCGCCGAGTCGCTCGAACTGCCGGGCGCGGACCTGTCAAACGAGGAGCTCTCGCTCCGGGTGATTCCTCGTCAGGCCGACGAGTTCACCTGCGCGCGCTGCTTCTTGGTGCACCACCGCAGTCAGCTCGCCGTTGAGAAGAACGGTCAGCAGATATGCCGGGAATGCGCGGCTTGACGATAATTCCGATGGCCTGTTCGGGGTGTGCTCTTCCAGCCATGGGATAGGGGCCCAGGACAGCCTTGAGGAGGTTCCGAGACATGACGTCAGAGAACAGGCGGACCGACGCGGCGCCGGACGACTCCACTGCCGAGGAGTCGGACGGCGCGCCTGATCGGGAGGTGGCTGAGATCGTCGGCCGGCTTGCGGAGCCGGGTGACATGGATGGGGCCGAGCGGCGAAAGCTGCTCGGCCGCCTCACGAAAGCACTGACCCGGAGGGCGAAGAAGGCCAGGGAGTCGGGGGCGGGCCGGGGCCGCTGGCTGACCGACGTGTTCATGGCCGTGGCGCCCCGCATTCCCATCCGGGACCTGCACACCCTCTCCGAGCACCACCACGGCCTCACCGCCGAGGCGCTGGCCGACGACCTGGTGCGCACCGCGGCCAAGGCCACCATGACGGTCGGAGCCATCGGCGGGGCCGTCGCCGCGGCCGAGTTCGCCGCCCCACCCCTGCTGCTCTCCGCCCCCGCCCAGCTCGTGGCCGAGACCCTCGTCGTCGCCGCGATCGAGGTCAAGCTCATCGCCGAGCTTCATGAGGTGTACGGGATGCAGGTGCCCGGCAACGGTTCCCAGCGGGCCATGGCCTTCGCGGCGGCCTGGTCCAGACAGCGCGGTGTCGACCCCATGTCCCCGGGAACGATGACCGTCGCGCTCGGCACCGCGACCAGGACCGCCCTGCGCAACAGGCTGATGCGCACTCTCGGGCGCCACCTCACCACCTTGGGTCCCTTCCTCACCGGCGCCGTGGCGGGAGGGGTCCTCAACCGCGCCGCCACGAAGAAGCTCGGCGAGATGGTACGGAGTGATCTGAGGGTTCATCGTGCCCTTCCACCTGGAAAGCCATAGAAACTCCTCAAACGGGTAGTTAATTCAGTAAGCCCCCGACTACCTGGAGGAATTTGTGCCGGGCCGCAGTACGTTCGTGATCGTCGCCAATCGTCTCCCCGTCGACCGGGTGGGGGAGGACATGTGGCGGCGCAGCCCCGGCGGCCTCGTCACCGCGATCGCCCCGGTCCTGCAGCGCAGGGAAGGGGCCTGGATCGGCTGGCACGGGGCCCCCGGCGAACAGCTCGAACCCTTCGAGCACGACGGCATGCAACTCGTCCCCGTCCCGCTGTCCGAGCACGAGGTCGAGCTCTACTACGAGGGTTTCTCCAACGCCACACTCTGGCCCCTTTACCACGACGTGGTCGCCACCCCCATCTACTCGCGGGTCACCTGGGACTCCTACCGCGTGGTCAACGAGCGCTTCGCCCAGGCCGCCGCCGAGGAGGCCGCGGAGAACGCGGTCGTGTGGATCCAGGACTACCAGCTCCAGCTGGTCCCGGCCATGCTGCGCAAGCTCCGCCCCGACCTGCGCATCGGTTTCTTCCTGCACATCCCCTTCCCGCCGATAGAGCTGTTCGTCCAGCTCCCGTGGCGGCGCGAGATCCTGGAGGGACTGCTCGGCGCGGACATGGTCGGCTTCCAGCGTCCCGGCGGCGCGTCCAACTTCATCCGGCTCTGCCGCCACCTGCTCGGCCTCCAGCACCACAAGCACGAGATCTACGTGGACGGCCGGGTGGTGCGTGCCGGGGCCTTCCCCATCTCCGTCGACTTCGGCGAGCTCGACTCGCTGGTCCGTGAGCCGCACATCATCTCCAGGGCCAGGGAGATCCGCAGGGAACTGGGCGACCCCGAGTGCATACTGCTCGGCGTCGACAGGCTCGACTACACCAAGGGCATCGGCCAGCGCCTGAAGGCGTTCGGGGAACTGCTCGCGGAGAAAACGATCAAACCGGGCGAGGCGGCGTTCGTGCAGATCGCCACGCCGAGCCGGGAGCGGGTCGAGGAGTACATGCGGCTGCGCGACTCGATCGAGCTCCAGGTCGGGCGGATCAACGGCGAGCAGGGAGAGCTCGGGCAGCAGCCCGTGCAGTACCTGCACCAGTCGTACGGCCGCGACGAGCTCGCCGCGCTCTATCTCGCGGCGGATGTGATGATGGTCACACCGTTGCGTGACGGGATGAACCTGGTCGCCAAGGAGTACGTCGCCTGCCGCAACGACCTGCGCGGCGCGCTGGTGCTCAGCGAGTTCGCCGGGGCGGCCGACGAGCTGCGTCAGGCGTTCATGGTCAATCCCTACGACGTCGACGGCCTCAAGCGGATCATGCTGACCGCGATGCGGGCGACCCCGCACGACCTGTCGCGCCGGATGCGCTCACTGCGCCGGAGGGTGTCCACCTATGACGTGGACCGCTGGGCGAGGGAGTTTCTCACCTCGCTCGAGTCGTCCTGACCCGTCGCCAGGCTCTTTAGCCGCCCCCGGCGGGGCCGGGGGCGGGTCCGCGGCGTTCGCCGGCCGTCAGCCGGTGGCGTCCTTGGCCGCCCCCTTCAGGGATTTCCACGCGTCGTAGCGCTTCTTGGCGCTGCGGGCGACCACGATCTGCGCCACCTGCATGCCGACCCCCATCACCACGGCGTAGCCGATCGCCTCGCCGAGGCTGATGTCCGGCGACTCGCTGTCGGCGGGCGGCTTCTTACCGGTGCTCTTCTCCCAGGCGAACCCGATGACCTTCTTGGCGCTCCAGGCGGTGACGAGGCCGAGCAGGCCACCGATGGCTCGCCACGCCATGTCCTGCTTCTCGCTCTTGTCGGCCATGTGGTCCTCCCGTTTTCTGTCCGCATCAAGAACACTAGTCTCCCCGAGCGCCATATCGCGTGAAGCCATGGCGAGGCATGACAGAACGGTGACCGTGCCCATGCCGGGGCGGCCTGGAAGCCGTACGCTCCGGCCGCCAGGAGAGCGAGGAGACGGCGCGCACGCGAATCTGTCCTTTCCGTCGGGGGATCCTGCCGTACGGTCGAGGCAGGACAGGTGAGGGGAGGACAGGCATGCCGCCAGGATGTGGCAACTGCAGCTGCTACCTCGAGGACAGGGTGATCTCCCGCCCGCCGGGTGAGCGCTGAATCCAGCCGGGTGAGCGCCGGCCCCTGACCGGGCGGGCGCCGATCCCCGACAGCACACCGGGTGGCCCGGCCGGGTGGCCGGGCCACTCCTCCTCGTGTCAGAGCGACAACCCTCGCGCGTTTTCCTTCCCGGCGTGACAGTCTGGAAGGTGTGATATCAGATCGGGAGCGCCTGACGAACCTGGTACCTCGTACGTTGCTGCGTCTCGCGATGTGGAGCCTCTGCCTGATCATCATCGGCTGGGCCGTCTTCTACTTCGCCCAGTTCATCGCGACGTTGCGCATCGTGATGCTGCCGGTGGCCATCGCGCTCCTGCTGACCGCGCTGCTGTTCCCGGTCACCAGGCGGCTTCGCGCGATGGGCATGCGGCCCATCTACGCCACCTGGGTCACCATGATCATCGCGCTCGCCGTGCTCGGCGGCACCGGCTGGATCATCGGGGCGCGTGCCAACGAGGAGTTCCCCGGCCTCGTCGACCAGGTGCGCCAGACGGCCAAGGACGTCGAGAACTGGCTCTACACCGGGCCCCTGCATCTGCAGCCGACCCAGATCAGCAGCTGGGTCGACGAGATCGGCAAGCAGATGACCAACCAGCGCAACGAGATCACCCAGACGGTCCTCACCGGCGCCACGGTGGCGCTGGAGGTGCTGGCCTCCATCGTGCTGCTGCTGTTCGTGACCTTCTTCATGCTCAAGGACGGCGACCGGATCTGGTCGTGGTTCCTGAAGGGGTTCGGCGAGGTCGCGCCGCGCGTCGACAGGGCCGGGCGGACCGCCTGGGTGACGCTCTCGCACTACGTGCAGGGCACGGTCGCGGTGGCCGCCGTGCACGGCGTGGTCATGGGCATCGTGCTCGCCGGGATGGGGGTGCCGCTCTGGGCGGCGCTCGCGGTACTGATCTTCCTGGCCAGCTTCATCCCCATCGTCGGCATCTTCTTCGCCGGTGCCGTGGCCACCCTGGTCACCCTCGGTGCCAAGGGGCCGATCTATGCTCTGATCTTCATCGGCATCCTGATCGTGGAGCAGCAGCTGGAGAACCACGTACTCCAGCCGCTGATCGTCGGCAGGGTGCTCCACTTCCACCCACTGGCGATCATCCTGGTGCTGGCCGTGGGCGGCATCCTGGCGGGTATCGCCGGGGCCGCGGTGGCGGTGCCGGTGGCCGCCGTGATCTACCGGGCGCTGCCCGAGCTCAGCAGTGACGAACCGCTCGCCCTGCCACCGGCCTCGCCGCATCCCGATCCCGGCGAGGCGGGCGGGGCGGGGCCCAAGGCGGGCGGGGCGGGGCCTGCGGCGGAGGCGGGAAAACCGGTGGATGAGGAATCACCGCAGCCCAGGGAGTAACGTTCTGCCCCGTGACTCGTTCCACCTTGACCACCCCTCCGCCAGATGCCGTCCTGCCACGGCCACTCCCTGGCGGGCCCGCCCCCGGCGCCGCCCTCGGTTCCCACTACAGCCGCTGTTTCGGCTGCGGTGAGGACCACCCGACCGGCCTGCGGCTGACCGCCGTCACCCCCGACGGGATCACGGTGATCGCCACGTTCACCGTGGGAACGGCACACCAGGGTGCGCCGGGCCTGGCGCACGGCGGCGTGCTCGCCACGGCGATGGACGAGGTCATCGGCATGCTGGTCTGGCTCTTCCAGCGCCCCTACGTCACCGCGAGGCTGGAGACCGACTATCTCGCCCCGGTTCCGGTCGGTACCGTCCTGCACATGCGCGCCTGGTGCAACGGCATGTCGGGCAGGAAGGCGTACCTTGAGGCTGAGGGCCGTATCGGTTCCCCGGACGGCCCGGTCGCCGTGCGGGCCGCAGCGCTCTTCATCGAGGTGGGCATGGAGCACTTCGCCGAGCACGGTGACGCCCAGGCGATCATCGACGAGCACCACGAGTACGAGGTGAACCCGTGACCCACACCGTCGAGGTGCCGATCCACCGGCTCGACGCCGACCTGCCGCCGCCGTCGTACGCCCACCCGGGCGACGCGGGCGCCGACCTGCACGCCGCCGAGGACGTCGAACTCCTCCCCGGAGAGCGGGCCGTGGTCGGCACCGGGCTGGCGATCGCCCTGCCTGATGGGTATGCCGCGTTCGTCCACCCGCGCTCGGGCCTGGCCGCCAGGTACGGCGTGACGCTCGTCAACGCGCCCGGCACCGTGGACGCGGGATACCGGGGCGAGATCAGAGTGACGCTGCTCAACACCGACACCAAGGACACCGTGCGGTTGCGCAGGGGGGACCGGATCGCGCAGTTGGTGATCCAGAAGGTGGAGAGGGCGGCGTTCTTCGAGGTGGACCGGTTGTCCGGATCGGCGCGAGGCGCGGACGGGTTCGGGTCCACGGGCCGCTGACAGGGAGTGAGTCCGACGAGGTGAAGGAGGTGGCGGACGATGATCCGGAACCTGGGCGCACCTTCGGCCCCGGAGGCCACCCGCCGTCGTATCCGGCGGGGGATGAGTTACCAGCGAAACTTCAAGGAGCGTGAGGAAAATGTTCCGACGTCACCGTCGTGAGGAGTCCCCGGCCGCCAAGGCCGCAGTGGACGAGGCCCCGCAGGTCCCGGCGCGGGAGTCGGGCCCGTGGGACGCCGACGAGCCCTACCCCGAGCGGGAGCGGGTCGACCTCGGAGGCATGCGCCTGCCGGTCGGCCCCGGTTTCGAGGTCCAGCTCAACCTGGCCGGTGACCAGATCGTCGGTGCGGTGGTTCTGTTCAACGAGAGCGCTCTGCAGGTGCACGCCTTCGCGGCGCCCAAGCGGAGCGGGATCTGGGACGAGGTCAGGGCCGAGCTGGTCGAGGGGGTGAAGAGCGCCGGAGGCACCGCCGAGGAGCGGGAGGGCGCGTTCGGTGTCGAGCTGGCCGCCAGAATCCCCGCCGAGGGCGTCGAGCAGCCGGTCCGCTACATCGGGGTGGACGGGCCGCGCTGGTTCCTGCGTGCGGTGATCAGCGGGCGCGCCGCGCAGGACGCCGAGGTGGCCGAGACGCTGGAGGGTGTCGTCCGGGACATAGTCGTGGTACGCGGCGACGAGCCGATGGCCCCCAAGGAGGCGATCGAGCTCCGGCTGCCCCCCGAGGCCAGGCAGGCCGTGGAGCAGCAGGCCGCAGGGGGCAAGGGGCCCGATCTCAACCCGTTCGACCGGGGGCCGGAGATCGCGGAGATCCGCTGAGAGGCCGGATCGCGTACGCTGATTCGACTCGTACGTGAAGGAGAGGTCCGTGGGTTCTCAGGAACCGCATAAACAGAGCGGTCTGCGAGGCTTCTTTCGCCGACTGACCGCAGGCCAGGCCGAGCTGGAGGCCGACGAGCTTCAGCAGGACCTCGACCGCCAAGGCGCCACGCCCATCGTCTCGTGTGGCGGGCGCCGACGCTTCTGCGTGAGCGGTACTCTGCGGACGGTGACGCTGCGCCCTCGCGGGGGCGCTCCCGCGCTGGAGGCGGAGCTCTACGACGGTTCCGATGTGATCGATCTGATCTGGCTGGGCCGCAGGAAGATCGCGGGCATCGAGCCTGGCCGTCTGGTGCTGGCCGAAGGGCTGGTCAGCATCCAGGATGGGCGAAAAGTCATGTTCAACCCCAGATACGAGCTGCGCCCGGCAGGCGGTGCGTGAGCGATCGATGACCACGGAACGGTGAGCGAGAAGATGACCACCACCGGCGAGACCGCCGCGCACGACACGGTCGAGGCCGCGATCCGCAGCCAGCTTGCCAAGGCGTTCGGCGGGGTGCGGGGCGTCATCGAGGCCGCCGTGCCCACCATCGCCTTCACCGGCATGTGGATCGCCACCTCCGACCTGAAGCGCTCCCTGATCGTCAGTATCTCGGCCGCGGTGCTGCTGCTCGTCGTGCGGCTGGTGCGACGCTCGACGCCGCAGTTCGTGATCAACAGCCTGATCGGCATCGGCATCGGCGCGTTCTTCGCCTCCCGCACCGGCCAGGCGGAGGACGTCTTCCTGCCCGGCATCCTCTACAACGCCGGCTACTCCGTGGTGATGCTGCTGTCCATCGTCACCCGATGGCCGGTGGTGGGGTTCCTCATCGGGTCCGTCACCGGTGACCCGACCGCGTGGCGCGCGGATCCGGCCGTGGTGAGGCTGTGCACCAGGCTCACCTGGCTGCTGATGATCCCGTGCGTGGTCCGGGTGGCGGTGCAGCTCCCCGTCTACCTGATCGGCAGGGACGACGCGGTCGCCGAGCTGGGCATTCTCAAGATCGCGATGGGCTGGCCGCTTCAGGTCGCGGCGCTCGCCGCCATGGTGTGGCTCCTGGCCCGTGGCCGGACCCCGGTGCGGCCCGCGGCCTCCTGAGCGGCGGGTTCGCGCGTACTCATCTCGACGGATCGGGGAGAACATTCCGCCGGCCTTCTCACCGAGGCTCGCCACGCCCTCGGGGGCGGTGC
>NZ_JBEOZN010000163.1:0-20381 GCF_040298085.1 Streptosporangium sp. NPDC001681
CCTGTGGCGGCGCACCCTTGAGCATCATCAAGGAGTACATCGAAAACCAGAAACGCCCGGACCAACGACCAGACGTTCACAACCCCAGGACCGGGAAGCGATTCCTCCCGGGCGTGAACGCCCGGGGTTCCTCGCCAGATAACGCTGAACCTGTCGGCGCCCGCCTGGACATCCTCGGTCACGTGCTGTCGGCGGAGAGCGTCTTCATGGTGACGTAGCTGTTCACCGCGGCCACGCCGGGCAGGTTGGCCAACCGGTTGGCGTGGAAGTCCTCGTAGGCGTGCAGGTCGGCGACCTCGACCTGGAGCAGATAGTCGTAGTTGCCGGTGACGTGGTGGCAATGCACCACTTCGGACAGTCGGACGACCGCACGCTCGAACGCGACCACATCCGTGCGGGCGTGCCGCATCAGCCGGACACCGGCGAACACCCGCAGGCCGCGGCCTACCGCGGCGGGATCGATCAGCGCCCGGTAACCGCGGATCACCCCGGTCTCCTCCAGTCGGCGCACGCGCCGGAGGCAGGGCGACGGCGACAGGCCGACCCGGGCGGCGAGTTCCGCGTTGCTGATCCGACCGTACTTCTCGAGCACGGCCAGTATCGACCGGTCCACGTCATCCACGTGAGCAGATTATTGCTCAACTGCCGTGCCTAGCACATCAGATGGCCGACCCAAGGCGCTACTTGCTGCCAAAGTTGCCGAGATCGGCCCCGAGGCGGCATGCCGGTCGGCCACGCTTGTGATGTCACGTCAGGTGGTCCATCGGAAGGGGAACCATGTCGGGCAGCAGCACAGTTGCCGTTCACGCCGACCGCGACGTCCACCCCAGTCGCGCAGTGGCCCGGCCCATCTACCAGACGGCGACGTTCTGGGCCGAGGACGCGGAGCAGTTCGCGCAGATCGCCGTCGACCGGCGGGGCCAGGATTTCTACACCCGCTACGGCAACCCGAACCACGCGCAGGTCGCGGCGGTGGTCGCGGAACTGGAGCACACCGAGGCGGCAATGGTCACCGCGTCCGGGATGGCCGCGCTCACCACCGCCGTACTGGCCCTGGTGTCCGCCGGCGACCACGTGATCGGGCAGAAGTCGACCTATGGGGGCACGGCGTCGGTGTTGCTGAACCTGCTGCCGCGGCTGGGCGTGTCGGTCACCCAAGTGGACCAGACCGACCCGGCGGCGTTCGACAAGGCGCTGACCCCGCAGACCCGCCTGATCCTGGTGGAATCGCCGAGCAATCCGCTGTTGCAGATCACCGACCTGCGCGCCGTCGCGGACCTGGCCCGCGCGCACAACGTGCTGACCATGGCGGACAACACCTTCGCCACTCCGCTGAACCAGCGACCGGCAGAGTTCGGCATCGATCTGGTCTGGCACAGCGCGACCAAGTACCTCAACGGCCATTCCGACGTGTCCGCCGGGGTGCTGGCCGGACCGGCGGAGATCCTGGACCGGATCTGGGATGTCGCCCTGCTCACCGGCGCCACGCTCGGCCCGTTCGACGCGTGGTTGCTGTTGCGTGGCCTGCGCACCCTGCCGCTGCGTATGCCCCGGCACAACGCCAACGGCCAGGCGCTCGCGGAGGCGCTGCAGGACCACCCGGCCGTGGCCCGGGTGCACTATCCCGGCCTGGCCACCCACCCGCAGCACGCGTTGGCGGCAAGCCAGATGAGTGGTTTCGGCGGGGTACTCGGAATTGAACTCGTCGGCGGTTTCGAGGCGGCCGACGCGTTCCTCGGCCGGCTGCACTACGCCCGTCGATCGGCCAGTCTCGGCGGTGTGGAGTCACTGGCCGTGCATCCGGCGGCCATGTGGCGGGGCATGCTCAACGAGGAACAGATTGCCGCGTCAGGGGTTCCGCTTGGCCTGGTCCGGTTGGCCGCGGGCACGGAGGACCCGGACGACCTGGTCGCCGACGTGCTCGCCGCGGCCGACGCGGTGGTCGCCACGACGGCGAGC
Organism: Streptosporangium sp. NPDC001681; assembly: GCF_040298085.1. NCBI lineage: Bacteria > Bacillati > Actinomycetota > Actinomycetes > Streptosporangiales > Streptosporangiaceae > Streptosporangium > Streptosporangium sp. NPDC001681. The sequence continues at coordinate 1,960 of NZ_JBEOZN010000163.1, forward strand.
TGCTGACCGCTCGGCGGCACTGGGCTCCCGCCACAACTTGATGTTGGACAATCCGAAGGCGTCCGTGGAGGCGTTCACCCAATGAGGACCCTGATTACCGGCGGCACCGTGGTCAGCATGAACGCGGCTGTCGGCGATTTCGACCGCGGCGACGTGCTGATCGAAGACGGCGTGATCGTCGAGGTGGCCGAGCGGATCGACGCGCCGGACGCGGTGGTGATCGACGCGACCGACCGGATCGTGCTGCCCGGCTTCGTCGACACCCACCGGCACACCTGGCAGACCGCGTTCCGCGGCGTCGGCTCGGACTGGACGTTCGCCGACTACGTGGTGGCGGTGCACGGCACGCTGAAGCCTCATTACCGGCCTGAGGACGTCTATCTGGGCAACCTGCTGGGCCGGCTGGAGGCGCTGTACTCCGGCGTGACGACGATGCTGGACTGGTTCCACGCCGCGCAGAGCCCCGAACACGCGGACGCCGCCCTAGCCGGCCTGCGAGCCGTGCCAGGACGGTCGATCTTCTGCTACGGCGCGGGGTACCGCACCGATGACCAGATCGACGCCGAGGTCCGCCGCGTCCGGTCCGACGTTCCTGAGGACGGCCTGGTCACCATGGCCTTGGGGCTGCGCGGTCCGGGTGAGACCACCATGGACATGGTCGCCGCAGACCTGAAGCTGGCAGCCGATCTCGAACTGCGGACCAGTGTGCACGTCGACGGCCTGACGGGCGGCCGCCCGATCGCCGAGCTCCACGAGCACGGCCTGCTTTTCGACACCACGACCTTCGTGCACGCCAACGGGATCAGCGACGACGAACTGCGGATGCTCGCCGACGCCGGCAGTTCGGTGTCGATCAGCCCGGACGTCGAGCTGAAGATGGGCTTCGGCTGGCCGATGACCGGACGCATGCTGGCGGCCGGCCTGCGCCCGACGTTGTCCATCGACGACTGCCCTTCGGTCGGCGGCGACATGTTCGCCACCATGCGCACCGCCTACGCCGTGCAGCGCGGCCTCGACGGCGGCCTGAACTCCCGGCACCTGCTGAAGTTCGCCACCGTCGACGGCGCCCAGGCGTGCGGGCTCGCCGCCCGAACGGGCAGCATCACGCCCGGCAAGGACGCCGACATCATCCTGCTGCGCGCCGACGACCCCACCGTGTTCCCGGTCACCGACCCCGTCGGCACCATCGTCGCCGCCGGCCATCCCGGCCTAGTCGACACGGTTCTGGTGGCCGGCCGCGTGGTCAAGCGCGACGGGCAACTGGTGGGCGTGGACCTGCCGGCATTGCAGACCAGGTTGCTGGAATCGCGCAACCGGATCGCGGTCGCCGCCGGCATCTCGCTCGGACGGCCCGGGTCGCGGGCGGCCTGGACGTAGTGGTCGAGGACCGCACGTACCCCTAAGCAGCACAACGGTCGCATGGATCCGGATGGTGCGCCGCCATCGCGGCTTGGGTGGACGGCGGTGCAAGGAGCGGCTACGTCGTCGAGAGGCCGACCGCGTTGGACGCGTCGGCCTCGAAGTACTCCGTCGTAGCGAAGGGGCCGGCGTGATCCTCGAAGAAGCTCCTGACGCCGTCGATCGAGTCATGGACGATGACGTTCACCGCCTTGGTCCCGTCGGTGCTCGCCACCGCCAGCGTCCACTTGGCACCCTTGGGAAGCCGGCCGTACGCATTCTTCAGGGAATCCCAGAAACCGTCGTTGTCGGAAATCGTGGAAACAACCATGACGTGCACCGTGGCACCCTCCTCATTGACTCTCGGATTCACCCGGCAATTGATGTGAAGATACTGTGCGGCACCATTCTTGAAGTCGTAGATCGCGACGGTCTGAGGGTCCTCGAGTGGATCGTCCGAAGGCATCAAGAAGTGGGTCTCGCTGATCGGGAACAGCTCGTAGTCGAGCTGTTCTGGTTTATTGAGGAGTTGCGCCTCCATGGGGTTCAGGGTGAATTTGAGGTGGAGTTTTCCGTGGTCGGCCGCCACTTCGTAGCGGGTGCCGGGGCGCTCGTAGGAGCCTTCGTACCTGGACAGATCGATGGCCAGGGCCGGGTCGGGCTCCGGTAGGTCGGGGATCGTGACCGCGCCGAGGTCGGCCAGGATTTCGTTGAACACCTTCCGGTAGAAGCTGTCGCGCGGCCCGGCGTTCGCCAGCATCGAGACGGCGATGTTCGATTCCGGCAGGATCCGCAGGCGGGCGCTCTGGCTGACTGCGCTGCCGTCGTGGGCGTAGACGGTTTGGCCGTGCCAGTCGCACACGATGAGGCCGAGTGCCCATTCCGGCCCGAACATGTACGGGTCAGGTATGGGGACCCGCGACTCCGTCATCTCGCGGATGATGCTGGGTGAGACGATTCTGGTCCCGTTCGGCGCCTTTCCTTCGTTGAGGAGGACGTACGCCATCATGAGCAATTCCCGGGCTGTCGTGTTGACGTTTCCTCCAGGGCCGAAGGAGCGCGGCAGGTGACCCAGCGGTGAGAGGATGGGTCCCTCTTCGAGGGATCGGATCAGGTATCCGGTCGCGGCCCGGTTCCGGTCCACGTGCTCACGCCGGCTGCTCGTCGAGGTCAGGCCCAAGGGGTCGAACAGGCGATCCTTCATGATGTCGTCCCACCGCTTGCCGTCGCTCACCTCCATGATGCGGGCGAGGATCGCGTAGCCCAGGGCCGCGCTGTAGCCGTGAGTGTGGCCCAAGGGGTGGACCTGGCATGCGCCGGCGATGTTCTCCACCATGCGCTTGTACACGTCGTCGTCCTCGCCCGGATCTCCGTAGTTCTCCTCGATGCCGTTGGTGTGGTTGAGGAGATGGCGGGGTGTGACCTTGGCGCTGACGTCGGGGTCGGCGACCCGGAAATCAGGAAGGTAGGTCCGCACCGGCTCGTCCAGGGCGACTTTCCCCTCGTCGACGAGCTGCATGAAGGCGAGGGCGGTCCATGTCTTGGATACGGAGCCGCACTGGTAGATGGTGTCGGTCGTCGCGGGCTCCCGCGTGGAGATGTTCTTGACGCCGACCGCGAAGTCGGTGATCTCCCCGTCGCTGAGGACGCCGATCGTGGCACTCGGAATCCGGTACTCCGCGAGCAGCTCGGAGACGCGAGCTCGCATCCGCGCCACATCCAACGCTCTTGCCATAAGGGGTTCCTCGTCCTGTCCGATTCTTTCCAAGCGAGAAAAGGCTACGTTGCATTTCAGATCTCGTCAACGAGGGACTTCCGATAATGTGCTTTAATGCTGGGCTTTCATGCTGATCGTTGCAACAGCCTTGTCGATAAATGCAATCCACGCCAACCAGCCGTTGCAATGTACTGTTGGTGAACGCACCCGTGAACCCGAACCGACAGGGGGTGAGCCGATGCCCGGAGACAGGCTGAGCCACGAGGATCGCCGGCAGATCGCGACCTGGCTGGCCGAAGGACTGGGATACGCCGAGATCGCCAGGCGGCTGGGCAGACCCACATCCACGATCAGCCGCGAAGTGGCACGCAACAGCGCGCCCATCGGCTACCTGGCCGACCGCGCCCAGCAGGCCGCCGGGCAGCGCGCCCGCCGCCGCAGACCGGTTCAGGCCACGGAGCCACCAGCCGACGGGCGGCCGGCCGAGTCCGTGCGCGGTTTCGTGGAGCAGTTCGCGACGCTGCTGGTCGGGACCGGCCTTCCCCGGATGCCCGCTCGCGTGTTCGTCTGCCTGCTCACCTCCGACTCCGGGGGCCTGACGTCCGCCGAGCTCGTACGCCGGCTACAGGTCAGCCCGGCGTCGGTGTCCAAGGCCATCGGCTACCTCGAGGCGATCGAACTGGTCAGGCGCACACAGGATTCCGGCCGCCGCGAGCGATACGTCATCGACGACGACGTCTGGCTCCGGGCGTTCAAAGCCGACACCGGGGCACACGCCGAGGTCTCGGCGGCCGCGCGGCACGGGATCGAGATCTTCGGCGCCGGCACGCCCACCGGCACCCGGCTGGGCCAGATGGCTCAGTTCTTCACCTGGATCAGTGAGCAGATGAACGACAGCGGCCTCACCGACGCCGTCGTGCACGACGCGCTGACAGTGCTGGCCGCGCTGGTGTACGCCGCTCGGCCACTCACCGTGGACGAACTCGCCACGGCACTGGACTGGCCCATCCAGCGTGCGGCCGATGCCCTGGACGCGATCAGTCGTCGTCCCATTCTCTCCGACCCGCTCACCGTGGAGCAGGTAGGGCGCGGCGCGTACGCCATCACCCCGAGGCCTGACCGCCTGAGCCCCGCGCAACGCGACGCACTGATCGTCAGTCCGTCGACAAGGAAAAGGAAGACACCCTCAAACTGATCACGATCGACCGCTAATCGCGGGTTCTACCTGCGAAAACCGCACTCAAGATCGACCCATGTCCGGTTTTCCCGTATCTCGGCTGGACCCGGTCTCGTCCAACCTGAGGCACCGCGGGTACGGAGCATGCCGTTCCTCATGATCGACAAGACAGGACACGAATCGCCGGTCACTGATCCTGTTCAGGAATCGGTCGTAGATGGACACCTTGGCGATCATCACGACCGAGCAGTGCCGTGGCCATCTGCTGGACTGAGCGGGTGAAGCGGCGGGGATCGTCGGCCGATGTCATCTGGCGGACCAGATCGCCGTCGAAGACAGCGAGCAGGGCGTGAGCCAGAAAGTCGGCGTCGAGATCGGGACGTCCGTCGGCGAGCAGGGCGCTGAGGTGTTGGTGCCAGAACCGGTAGCTGGGGTCGTCGTACTTGTCCTCGGCGCACGCTTGCTCGTGCGCGGACAGCAGGACGGCGTTGCCTTCGGCGATCGCGCCGAGTCCGTCGAGGAAGGCGAGCATCCGGTCCCGGGCGGGTGCTCCGGGCCCCAAAGGTGGGGGTCCATTCTTGACCGCGTCGCGTAGCTCGCGAGACCTTTCCTCCAGCAGCGCCTGCAGCAGTCCGGCGCGGTTACCGAAGCGACGGAACACGGTGCCCTTCCCGACTCCGGCAAGGGCGGCAACGCGGTCGAGCGACACGTGGTCTCCGCCACCTTCGGCCAGAAGCTGCTCAGTCGCGTGGAGCACCGCGCGACGGTTGCGGGTCGCGTCGACACGCTCGGCACGTTGTTGGGCCATCGGTATCACCTCGAGGCGGACTGTCGGTCCGTATATGCTATCGTATGCGAAACGGACTATTAGTCCGGATTATTGTCTGTCCACGAAGGAGTACTCCATGGACATACGCGCGCTCGTCGTTGATCCCGACGCCCCGGGATCCCTGCGTCTGGGGACGGCCGCAGAACCCCGGCCCGCACCCAACCAACTGGTGCTCGATGTCCGGCACATCTCGCTCAACCGCGGCGAGGTGGCGTTCGCCGGCCGGCGTCCGGCCGGAACCGTGCACGGCTACGATGCCGCCGGTGTCGTCGTACGCGCCGCGGCCGACGGCACCGGCCCCGCCGTGGGCGCCAGAGTCGCGGCGTTCGGCGCCGGAGCGTGGGCACAGCGGATGGCCGTGGACACCACCGCGGTGGCCGAAGTCCCCGCCCAGGTCGACCTCGCCGACGCCGCCGCGCTGCCGATGGCCGGCATCACGGCGCTGCGCACGTTGCGTTCCCGTTCCATCCTGGGCCGACGGGTACTGATCACCGGAGCGGCCGGCGGCGTCGGCCGTTACGCGGTCCAATTGGCGGCCTTGGGCGGTGCCCATGTCATCGCCTCGGTGGGATCGGCGGCCCGCGCCGACGGCTTGACCGACCTGGGCGCCCACGAGGTGGTGGTCGGTCTGCAGGGCATCGATCGGCCGGTCGACCTCATCCTCGACAATGTGGGCGGACCGCAGCTGGCCGCAGCCTGGGAACTCCTCGCGCCGGGCGGGGGTGTGCAGAACATCGGCTGGGCGTCAGACGAGCCGGCGGTGTTCGCACCGTATTCACTGTTCTCCGTCGGCCCGTCCAAGACGATGAGCACGTTCGGCGACGTCCATGAGGTCGGCCCGGATCTGGCCACCCTGCTGGGGTTCGTGGCGAGCGGGAGGCTTTCCCCGGAGGTCGACTGGCGCGGTTCCTGGGAACGCGTCACCGAGGCCGCCCAAGCGCTGCTGGACCGGCGCATCGCGGGCAAGGTGGTCCTGGACGTAGAACCGGCGGCGGCCGACTGACTGACCACAGCCGGGTGGCGGTCCCCGTTGTTCTCGATGACCTCCCACCGGATCGGCCGGGTCAGCGTCGGCACCGGCAGCGGGTAGGAGAAGCCGATACCTCGAATGCCCCTCGGTGAAAATGTTCTGGTCGAACGCGGAGAAGTGGGTGGAATCGGGGGCCACCGCTGTGGTGCCCTCACCCCACCGGGCGCTCTGCCGGGCGGTGAAGCCCGCAACCAGGTGATCCTCAGCTTGAACCGGTTCGGGCCGCGGCGGCGCGAGGCTGCCGGAGTCGAGGCCGAAACATTCCTGGGCTCTTGCGTACGAAGTCCTGCATGTCCTGGACGGTGGCGTCTCCGGCGATCCATCCCATCCCGTAGGAGGCGATGCGGCGCAGGGTCGCCTTATACGTCGGTGCCGTTCCCTTCAGAGAAGTCGTACGCAGGAGCCGATGCAGATGGGCGTCAGCCGGTCCGATCAGGCGTGGCCGGGACACCGTGCGGGCGGGGCGAGCCGTGCTCCAGCAGCCGACGTAGCTCGGCGGCGGGCTGGACACCGGAGATCGGTGGCCTGCCGTCGATCACCAGTGAGGGGACGCCGGTGACGCCGTGCTCGGCCGCACGACATCGATCGGCCCGCACCTCCTCGGCGTAGTCGTCACCGGCGAGGACGGCGCGCACCTGGTCGGCATCGAGGCAGGCCTCGGCACCCAGGCGCTGCAGAACCCGCGAGTCGGCCACGTTCAGCCCCTCGGTGTGATAGGCGCGAAGCAGGCGCTCCATCATCTGGTCGGCCAGCCCGTGGCCGGCCGCCAGATGGCACAGCCGGTGCGCGTCGAAGGTATTGACCGGCCGTGCCAGATGCAGGTTGAGCTCCAGGCCTTCCGCGGCGCCCAGGGCCTGAATCCGGGCGACGCGGATCGGCGCCTGGTCACCCCACCATCCGGCCATGGCCTCGGCGGCCGTTGTGCCGGGGATCCGGCCTTCCTCCGGGGCGAGCTCGTAACTGCGCCAGATGATCTCCACCCTGGCGCGGTCGGCGATATCGTCCAGTGCCGCCGTCAGTCGTCTCTTGCCGATGTAGCACCACGGACATAGCACATCGGCGTATATCTCTACCTTCATGGACGTCCTTTGATGATCGGTGACTGTTGGGCCACAGGTGTTCGTCTCGCCGCCGCGTCGCCCTTGCCATCGGCCTGGCGCTCAGGCCGGTCAAGGTGCCCGCTGAGCGGGGCTCCGGCTCGATCAGGAGTCGAGGCGCTGCGGCCCGGGATCGACCTCCCAGGCGACGGTGTAGGTGGGAATCCCGCTCATGCGCGCTTCGGCCTTGCCGGACAGACCCTCCAGGGCCTTGCCGATGGCGGCTATCCGGCCTTCGGTGTCCGAGGTCTCCACGAAGTTGCGGTAGTCCGCCTCGCTGGCCCAGTGCACGATGTTGTACACACGGGTGCCGTCGGTGCTCACGTGGAAACGAGCCGACCGGTATCCGGGATAGAAACGCACCCACCGCTCCTGGATCTCCGCGAAGGCCGCCACGAACTCCCGTTGGGTATCAAAGCCGTCGACGGTGTAGTCGATGATCGAGTAAAAGCCGGTGTCCGTGCTCACCTACATGCTCCTCATGGTCAGATGCCGAACAGTCCCTGGTCGCTCATCCTGCAATCTCAACCGCGGTTGAGGTCAAAGCTCACAGGCAGGCGCGCACACGTCGCCGAACAGGTGGCGGCGAAACCGGGCCGGCAAGATGCGGCAGGGGCGACGTTGGGAGACGGCCTTTAGAGTCAGGGCGTGGAGGATCTCAATCGGATCCTGGTCGGCCGGTACCGGTTGACCGGGCTGCTGGGGCAGGGCGGTATGGGGGTCGTCTGGCGTGCCCACGATGAGCGGCTGGGCCGGGAGGTGGCCGTCAAAGAGCTCCGGCTGCCCGAGCACCTGGACGCCGCCCAGCGGCAGATCTGGATCGCGCGCCTGGATCGGGAGGCACGCGCCGCCGCCCGGCTGAAGCATCCCGGCGTCGTTACCGTCCACGATCGGATCACCGGCGAGGACGGGCGTCCCTGGATCGTCATGGAGCTGGTGCACGGCCGGTCCCTGACCGACCTGCTGCGGGCCGAGGGGCCGCTGCCGCCCGCCCGGGTCGTCCACATCGGATCGCAGATGGTGTCCGCGCTGCGTGCGGCACATCAGGCGGGCATCACCCACCGGGACATCAAGCCCGCCAACGTACTGTTGGAAGGCGATCGCATCGTCCTGACCGACTTCGGGATCGCGGCCGTCGACGGCGAGGCGGCCTTGACCCATTCGGGTGTGCTGATGGGGACACCCGCCTTCATGGCTCCCGAGCAGGTGCGGGGTCTTGCGGCCACCGCCGCTTCCGATCTGTGGTCGTTGGGCGCGACCCTGTACACCGCCGTGGAAGGCCGTCCCCCGTTCGGCGACGCGAGTCCCGGGGAAGTCCTCGTCGCCATCATGACGGAGGACCCCGCCCCGGCCGTGCACGCCGGTCCTCTCGAATCGGTGCTCGGTAGCCTGCTTCGCAAGGATCCGGCCGAGCGACCAACCGCCGATCAGCTCCACACGCTGCTGGCCCGGCTCGCGCCGGAAGGGCAGGCGCCTGTCCGGGAACCGGCTTTTCCCGTCCGCGCCCAACCACCGCCCCCTGGAAAGCGTCCCGTGCCGCGCAGGCGAGCCGCCCTCATCACGCTGACCGTCGCGGCCGTGTCCGTTCTTGCGGTGGCCGCGGCGATGATCGGATATGCGGTGCTCGGGGGAGCGGACGCCACGTACAAGGCCAACTTGCGCACCGCTCGGGACCTGGGAGCGCCCACCGGCTTCACCCAGATCTCCGAAACCGACGCCGGAGACGGGGTGGTGCGAAAAACGTTCACCGCGTGCTCCACCTCATGCCCTATCGATCCGGCGGCCGAGAGCGCACGTCAATGGCTGAGGTCGAAGCCCAGCGTGCGGGAGGTCGGCCCCAAGGACTGCGCCGACGCGGACGGCTGCGTCATCCCGGTCGTCACATACCGCCTGCCCAAGCTCTCCGACGCACGGATGTTCTTCGTCCCGGATGGTCGGCTTCTCTTTGAGATCAAGGTCGGCTGACAGGCTGGGGCAGCCGCATCGCCTGCCGACGTCGAGCCAGGGACGGAAAACGACATGTGACAGCCAGGACGGACTCGGTGTGTTCAGCGGTTGAGGAAGTCGCTGGTGGAGGCGCGGATCGCGGATACGAACGCGGCTATGGCCGGGTGGGTGGCGGCGCCTTGCCGGTAGGCGATGTGGGTCCGTCTGCGGATGGACAGCGGAATGAGGCGGACGCCGGGGGGTGGCTGCGCGGCGGCCAGCTGCGGTACCAGCGAGACGCCTTGCTCGGCCGCGACCAGTGCGAGCACGGCGGCGAAGTCGTCGGCATGGTGACGCGCCCGGGGCGTGAAGCCCGCGCTACGGCAGACGTGCAGCGTAACGGTGTGGCAGAGGGTTCCGGGGCTGGCCATGATCCAGGCGGCGTCTCGCACGTCTCGTAGCGGGCCGCTGTCCTCGGCTGCGGGTGCGGTGCCGGGCACGGCGAGGAACACCGTCTCGTCCAGCAGCGGTACCGCGTCCAAAACGGGATCCGGCTCGACCGGCACGACGTCGTAGTCGTGCAGCAGCCCGACGTCGAGTCGCCGCTCGCGCAGGGCATCCGGCACCGTGACCGGGTCCAGTTCGGTCACGGTCAGTTCTAACTCGGGGTGCCGGCGACCCAGTGCGACCAGCGCCGCCGGGAGGAACGTACGAACCGCGGTCGGGAAGGCGCCGATGCGCAGTGGGCCGGACGGTCCGGTGGCCAGCGCGGCCAGCGCGGCCGTCGTCTGTTCCAGCGCGGTGAGGACCGTCTCGGCGTGCTGTACGAGAATCCGGCCGGCCGTGGTGAAGGTGACCCGCCGGCCGGTGCGTTCCAGCAGTGGTACGCCCGCCTCTCGTTCCAATGCGGACAACTGCTGGGAGACCGCCGAGGGGGTGTAGGTGTGCGCTTGCGCGACGGCGGCAATCGTGCCGAGGCGGGAAAGATCGCACAGCAGGCGTAGGCGGCGCACGTCGAGCATCAGCCCAGCTTACGGTTCTGTTCAGGAATGTGAACTGGACCTTACCGGTTTACCTGCCGGATGCTGAGACCATGACGCTTACCGGTGTGTACGTACCGCTGATCACCCCGTTCGACGCCACCGGTGCCGTGGCCCTCACCGCGCTGGAGGCCCTGGCGCACGAGGTGCTGGACGCCGGTGCGTCAGGCGTCGTGGCGCTGGGCACCACCGCGGAACCGACGTCGTTGACCGCCGCGGAGCAGCGTGGCGTCGTCGATGTGATCGCTCGGGTGTGCCGTGAGCGCTCGGCCCGGCTTGTGGTCGGCGCCGGCACGGTGGAGGCGGTGAAGGCATTGCGTGGGCGCTCAGAGGTGGTCGCCGCACTCAGTGTGGTGCCGCCGTTCCTGCGGCCCGGCGAGGCGGGGATCATCGCGCACTTCGCGGCTCTGGCCGTGGCCAGCCCTGTCCCGCTCGTCGTCTACCACGTCCCGTACCGGACTGGGCAGCACCTGTCCGCCGATGCCGTCCGGCGGCTGGCCGATCTTGCCGGTGTGGCCGGCATCAAGTACGCCGTCGGCGGAATCGACGCCGACGCCATCGAGCTGCTGGCAGACCCGCCGGCCGGCTTCGCGGTGCTGGGCGGCGACGACGCCTTCATCTCGCCTCTGCTGGCCCTTGGCGCACACGGCGGCCTTCTGGCCTCGGCGCACTTCGCCACGGCACGATTCGTCGAGCTGGTCGACGCATGGCACGCCGGCGCCACCTTTCGGGCCAGAACACTCGGTCACCGCCTCGCCGCCATGTCGAGCGCGATGTTCGCCGAGCCCAACCCCACCGTCATCAAGGCGGTCCTGCACGCACAGGGGCGCATCCCGACCGCCGCGGTACGGCTGCCACTCCTGCCGCCCGGTTCCGGCAGCGTGCGGGCGGCGTTACGGCACGTTGACGCCGAGCGCGGGATGCTCGCCGACGCACGAGGCTGACAACCGCCAATGGCCAGGCCGCCGTGTCCCTCGTGCACGGGCGGGTCCGCACCGGGGACGGGCACGCCGGCACCGTCCACGGGCTGACCGGGCCGCGCATGCACACGCCTTCCGTGCCACCGCTTGACGGACACGGACCCACATGGACCCAGTCGGATCCGGGCCTTGAGCAGCAACCGATCGGCCAGTGGCGTTAGCGAGCCGTTGGGATTCGGGCTATCGCCACTGGCCGTTCTGATGCGACCACTCATGGGCGTAGGTCACAGGCCGTCCGATTGATCCTGACCAGGCGGCCCGGAGCTCTCATAGCCACGGCGAGGGGCAGGGCAGGCGATGATCCGCTTTCTACCTGGCGGTTTCCGGGGCTCCGTGGATGATGCGGTGGATGGTGGAGCGCCCGACGCTGTACTCGACGGCCAGGTCGGCCAGGGAGACCTCGCCTTCGGCGTAGCGGCGGCGGATGGAACGCCGCGCCGGTTCGGGCAGCTTGGGCTGCTTGCCCTTGAGCTCGCCGTTCCTCTTGGCCAGAGCCATGCCCTCGCGGGTGCGCTGGTGCCCGATGTTTGCTTCGAACTCGGCGACCATGGCGAGGGTCTGCAGGAAGAGTCGGCCGAAGGGGTCGTTCCAGTCGTAGACGGATGCGCCCAGCCCGAAGTGGACGCCCCGGCCGGACAGGTCGGTGAGGAAGTCGTTGGCCTCAGCCATGTTGCGGTCGAACTTGGTGACGGTGAAGACCGTGCCGTCCCAGACGGCGGCCAGGGCCTGGTCGAGGCCGGCGCGGTTGCGGCGGGTGGTGCCGGAGAAGCCGCGGTCGATGTAGATGCGGTTCTCGGGGGCGCCGAGCGCGAGGAGCTGCTCGGTCTGGATCACGACGTCTTGTTCATCGGTGCTGCAGTGCGCGTAACCGCCCCTGGTCCCGTTCACGCTCTGAAGTGTTCCGGATAGGGGACCTTCACCGGAACAGTTCACGGAACACCTATACGGAACACCCTGACCTGGGGGGCTGTTCCGGTTGCGCGGTGTTCCGCTGAGGGATCCCCTTACGGAACGGCTAGTGGCTCGGCTCGGATCCTTGGCCTTTCAATTGCCCCTCACAACGTGGCCGGTCCACTTGGCGTGCCGGCGATCTGTGTGACGAGGAAGTCGAGCCGCTCCGTTTGGCCGTTCGGGGGGATGCGGCCGCTGTCCGACAGGGCGGCCATGCCGTGCAACGCGCTCCAGGTGACTTCGGCGAACAGTTCGCGTCGCAGGTTGTCCGAGCGGAAGCAGCTCACGAACTCGTCGAAAGCGGCGCGCAGTGGGGGCGGCGTCTCGGCGTGCGCGAACTTCACATCGGTCGGCAGGACGAACATGGCCTGGTAGAGGGCGGGCTGCTCGGTCGCGAACTCCAGGTAGGCGCGGCAGACGGCGTGCAGTGCCTGAGGCGGCTCGGAGGTGGCCAGCCGGGCACGGCGCAGGCGGACGGCGAGTTCAGCGAAGCCTTCGATGGCAACGGCGCGCAGGATGGCGTCCTTGCCGTTGAAGTGGCTGTAGAGCACGGGCTGGCTGTACTCGACGCGCTCAGCCAGCCTTCGCGTTGTCACTGCCTCCCACCCTTCGGCCTCGGCCAGTTCGCGGGCGGCCGTGATGATCAGCTGATGGCGTTGGGCGCGTTCACGTTCGCGGCGTTTGGTGATGGCGGACATGGCAGCATCATAGCAACGCTAGACAAGATGTCTACGATAGGAATATCGTCGCTACCGTATCTAGCGCCGCTAGAGACGGCGCTGCTATCGAGGGGACATCTCATGCTCAGCACCATCGCCACTGTGCTCGCCGGACTGATCGGCGCGGGCGTCATCGTCATGGGCGCCCGCGCCTTCTGGGCGCCGCAGGCCGCGGTCGGCTTCGGCATCCCCGACACGCCGACCGAGGACCGCAGCTTCCAGGCCTGGTTGTCCGTCAAGGGCGTGCGCGACATAGCCTCAGGACTTTTCATCCTCATCGTGCTGGTCGGCGGGACAACCCAGCTGCTGGGCTGGTTCATGCTGGCCGCCAGCTTCATACCCGTCGGCGACGCGCTGATCGTGCTGCGCGGCAACGGGCCCAAGGCGGCCGTCTACGGCATCCACGGCGCCACCGCCGTGGTGATGCTGGCGATCGGCGCGCTCCTGCTCATCGCGTAAACCACGTGGTCCGGCGGCCGGAGCTCTTCGACACGTCCCGCCATCGCCGCACCAGCGATCCAGCAGCCGGTCGACGTCGGACCGGAACAGCGCGGTCAGGCCGCGCCGGTCCTCGGCTCGGCGAGAACCTGCTGAAGCAGCAGCGTGTCGACGTGCACCAGCGCGGACCGCCGCAGGTGCAGGGCCAGCATCGAGGTTTCGGCGTGATCCTTGCCCGGGGCCGGTCAGGGCGCCGTCCTTCCCGTAGTGCAGCACGGTGTTCCTTCGCATTTTTGAGAACTCGAAAAAGGGAGACGAGGATGACGATCAACGATCTGCGCGGTGTCCTCAAGGGGCGCGTGCTCCTGGCCGATGACGACGGCTTTGAACAGGCGGCCACCGCGTGGAATCTGACCGTCAGGCAGCCGGTGGCGGCCGTGGTGGAGGCCGCAGATGCCGATGACGTGGCGGCGCTCGTGCGTTATGCGCGGCGGGCGGGTATGACGGTGACCGCGCAGCCGAGCGGGCATGGCGCCTCGGGTGATGTGGAAGGCCTGATCCTGTTGCGTACCGGCCTGCTGAACGAGGTGGAGGTACGCGCGCAGGAGCGCGTGGTCCGGGTGGGCGCGGGCGTGAAGTGGGGGCAGGTGCTGGCGGCGGCCGGTCCGCTGGGTCTGACCGGCCTGGCCGGCAGCGCGCCGGGGGTCAGCGTGACCGGCTACACCCTGGGCGGTGGGGTCGGCTGGTTCAGCCGCAAGTACGGCTTCGCCTCCGACAGCGTACGGGCTATCGACATCGTGGACGCCGATGGCGAGCCGGGCCGGGTGACCGCCGAGTCCGATCCCGAGCTGTTCTGGGCGCTGCGCGGCGGTGGCGGGGACTTCGCGGTGGTGACCGCCCTCGAACTCGAGCTGTATCCCGCGCCAGTCCTGTACGGCGGGCGCGTGATCTGGCCGGAGCACCGCACCAGGGAGGTGTACGACGCGTTCCTGGAGATCACCGCCGAGGCGCCGCGTGAACTCAGTGTCTGGATCAACCGACTCCAGCCCCCCGGCGCGCCGCCGATGGTGACGCTGGATCTGGCCTACCTGGGTGAGGCGGCTCAGGGGGAGGACCTGCTGGCGCGCATCGACAAGATCGAGGGCGCGATCTCCGACAGCCGCGGCGTCGTCCCGGTTGCCGACCTGGGTGACATCACCGCCGAGCCCACCGATCCGGCCCCATCCATCGCTCGTGCGGAGCTGCTCACCGGCTTGGACGCGGACGCGGTGAAGCTCCTGCTGGCCAAGCCGGTCGAACCGCTCATCAACGTGCAGATCAGGCACCTGGGCGGGGCGCTCGCCGAGCCGGGCGGCGGGGCCGGTGCGAGCGGCGCGGTGGCTGAGCCGTACCTGCTCGGCCTGCTGGGTCTCGGCCTGCCGCACGCGGCCGATGCGACGCGCGCCAAGCAGGCCGAGGTTGTGGCCGACCTGGAGGCCTACATCAGCGGGCGCAAGCCGTACACCGTGCTGTCTCCCGGTGACACGGCGGCGAAGTCCTTCTCCGGCAGCGCACTCGCGCGGCTGCGGGAGATCAAGCGGGCCCGTGACCCGCACAACGTGTTCCGCGCGAACTACCCGGTGCTCGGATAGATCGGTTCCCAGCAGGTCACGGCCCCTCCGCCCACCGGGGCGGCGAAGCCGCACCGAACCCGGGTGACAGATGTCGCCGCGAGCACTGTGAAGGGCACACCCTGTCCGGAGACATCGCCTGGTCAGAGGAACCAGACCGGGTGATCGAAGCCCGCCCGCCAGGGTGACGGTCTCATTCACCAACACCAGCGCGGCCCGCAGCTCCGCCCGCGACACGACCGCCTCGATCGCCTCCCAGACCTCCGCGACCCGCGGCTCCTCCTCCGGGCCGCCCCAGGAGTCGGAGTCGAACAACGCCTCCACCGCCACGGCCAGGCGGGCCGAGGCCCTGGCCAGTTTCGGGTGCTTGCGAACCTTCTCCTTGTCCGCAGCCGTCTGTGCCTTGTTCAGCAGCTCGGTCGTCATCAGCAGATCCAGCAGTTCCAGGGTGTCATCGACTGACTTGGCCTCCAGGAACGCGACCGTGGCCAGCAGCGTCGCCAACCGGCGACCGTCGCGGTGGCGGCGGATCTGCGAGGCATCCGCGCTCATCCCGTACTTGGCCGGCTCTGCCAACCTGCGCGGCGGCACCAAGCGGTCGGCTCCCAGTCCGCCCATGCCCAACCCCATGACCTCCGCGACCTGATCCAGCGCTTTGATCATCGTCGGGCCGAACCCGCGGGGGACCGGGCCTTTGCGCCAGCGCTCCAGGTCCGAGATGCGCGATCCCGGCGGCACCTCCAACAGTTGGTCCAGCACGTAGCGCTGAGTCGATGACCGCGGTCGGCACGTCCAGAGGATCCTCCAAGAACGTCCCCACCCACCGAGCGGTGACGAGCTGGAGGCTGAAGCCGAGCTTCATGTGCGCGCCGCGGCGGCGCTCGATTGGTTGCTGCTCAAGGGCCGATCCGAGGTCGCCTCTCAGGCCGCCGGTCGCCCGACATAGGTGTGAGTGCGGGTGTACGCGGTGAAGCCCATGGACTCGTAGAGCCGTTTGGGGACGGGGTAGCCGGCGTCTCCGCGAGAGTAGACGATGCACGGTGGCCGCCGGCGTCAAAGAAGGCGTGCATTACCGCGGTGCAGACGGCGCGGGCCAGGCCGAGGCGGCGGTGGCCGGGATGTGTGCCGACCGGTTCGAACGCACCGACCCCGTTGACCTCGTCATACCAGCCCTGGCAGTAGGCGACGACGTCACCGCCGGGAGACACCGCGACAAGATCCAGTTCGGGGCGATAAGGCCAGGTCTCCCGCATCCGGGCATGGCGTTCGGTTTCCTGGGTGTTGACCTGCCGGGCCAGCCGCACTCGCGCCGACTGCTGCCGCTGGTCGGGCCTCAGCCGTTGAGCGTGCCCATGAACTCGGGTGCGTAGCGGTCGCCGGTGACCACGCCGTGCGGGGCGACCGCCTCGATCGCGGCGAGGTCCTCGGCGGAGAGGGTCACCTCGGCCGCAGCGATGTTCTCCTCCAGGTAGCGGCGCCGCTTGGTGCCCGGGATGGCGACCGCGCCCTGGTGCTGGACCCAGGCGAGGGCCAGCTGGGAGGGCGTGACGTCCTTGGCGGAGGCGATGCGGCGCACCTCGCGGACGACGTCGAGGTTGCGGTCGAAGTTCTCGCTCTGGAAGCGGGGGTCCGTCCGGCGCCAGTCGTCCTCAGCGAAGTCGTCGGGGCTGGTGATGGCGCCGGAGAGGAAGCCGCGCCCCAGCGGGGAGTAGGCGACCAGTCCGATCTGCAGTTCCCGTAGCGTGTCGAGCACGCCGTTGTTTTCGATGTCGCGCTCGAAGAGCGAGTACTCGGTCTGGACAGCGGTGAGCGGGTGCACGGCGTGGGCACGCCGGATCGTCTGGGCGGACGCCTCGCACACGCCGATGTGGCGTACCTTGCCCTCGGCAACCAGCTCGGCCAGCGCGCCGACGGTCTCCTCGATCGGCACCTTGGGGTCGATGCGGTGCAGGTAGTACAGGTCGACGTGGTCGGTGCCCAAGTGCCGCAGCGAACGTTCGAGTGCCCGGCGCACGTACTCGGGCCGGCCGTTCAGGTCGAGTAGCCGGCCGTCGTCGGTGATCTCCACGCCGGTCTTGGTAGCAAGGACGGCGGCATCCCGGCGCCCTGCCAGCGCCTGGCCAAGAAGTTGCTCGTTGGCGAAGGGGCCGTAGCTCTCGGCGGTGTCCAGCAGGGTGATGCCCAGCTCCAGGGCGCGGTCGACGGTGGCCAGCGACTCGGTCTCGTCGGTGGCGCCGTAGAAGACGCTCATGCCCATGCAGCCGAGACCCTGCACGCTGACGGTCAGCCCCTGGCGGCCCAGTGCGCGGTGTTCCATGGAGTTCCTCCGATAAATATCTAACTAGATAGATACATACGATAGGGCGACTGCCTGCGGGTGTCAATAACTAGATAGTTACTTGCTACGGTGGCGGACATGCCACGAAACTCCAGCGCCACCAAGGCCAGGCTGCTCGACGCCGCCTTCGCTGAATTCGCCGCCTACGGCATCGCAGGCGCCCGAGTGGACCGGATCGCCGAGGCGGCAGGTGCGAACAAGCGGCTGATCTACGTCTACTTCGGCAACAAGGAGCAGCTGTTCGACGAGGTGCTGCACCGGGCGATGACAGAGGGCGCCGAGTCGGTCCCGTTCGATGTCGAGGACCTGCCCGGATACGCCGGCGCGATCTTCGACCACCTCGTCGCCCGGCCGGACCTGATGCGCCTGCGACTGTGGAGACTACTGGAACGCCCCTCCGCCACCGGACTCGAACCGGACACCTTCCGGCGCAAAGTCGCGGAAGTGGCCGACGCGCAGCAGCGTGGCGATCTCGCCCCGGAGATACAGCCGGACGATCTCCTGACCATGGTCCTCGCCATGGCCCAGGCGTGGTTCTGGGCCGCCGAGGACGTCGATCCCGGACAGGTCGGCCAGTCCTGGTCGCCAGAGCGACTGGCCCTGCACCGCTCAGCAGTTGTCGAGGCCGCCCGCCGGATCAGTCAGAAAACCGCTGATGCTCAGGGCTCGTAACACGATCCGGCCGTTCACTGAGAACGCCGCCCGGTGTTCTGTCTCGGGAGGAGGACGAAGGACATCGCCGGTTTGCCGATCTCGTTGAGCTGGTCGATGTCCCCAACCTCATCGGGCAATACACCTAGATACCGGACCAAGCCGTCCTTGACCAGGGCCGGCACGCGACGCCTCGGCTTCACTGCCGCTACAAAAATCTCAGCGACGGGGGAGAGGCTCCACCGATCCTGAGATCTCCTCAACCGCCAGAGCGACGTGCTCTACACGGAAAACGCCCTGGTCCTGGGGTTGGACGACCTGGAGAGGGGCTCGGGAACTCGGAGGTTATTTCTTTGCTCGCGACCTGCAGCGCTCTCTGTCACCGAGGCGGGGCCGGATGCGCGTCGGCAACCGCCCCTGTCACGTCGGCGCGGCGGGTTCCGGATCAATTCGCCGGCAACCGGGCATAGAACCGCGCGGGATCTGCCGCGAGCGAAGCCTTCACGTAGCGGCTCACGTCA
>NZ_JBEOZN010000164.1:0-19906 GCF_040298085.1 Streptosporangium sp. NPDC001681
TAAAAAAACTCTCAACACACCAATCTTTCCCACCCCCCCGCTCTCCCTATCGGCCGTCCCGCCACTTCCGGGCCCCGCGCCCCCCCGGGCCCCGCCGCCCCCCGGGGGCGGTCACCGGGAGCGCGGCGCCGCCCTTTCGGATCGGGGAGCGCGTCAGGGGGCCAGCATGTCGACGGTGAGATTGGCCTCGGTGTTGGGGATGCCGATGTCCTGAGCGCGCTTGTCGGCCATGGCCAGCAGGCGGCGGATGCGACCGGCGATGGCGTCCTTGGTCAGGGGCGGGTCGGCGAGCTGGCCGAGCTCCTCCAGGGACGCCTGCTTGTGCTCCACCCGCAGGCGGCCGGCGATCACCAGGTGCTCCGGGGCCTCCTCCCCGAGGATCTCCAGTGCCCGCTGGACCCTGGCTCCGGCGGCGACCGCGGCGCGGGCCGAGCGGCGCAGGTTGGCGTCGTCGAAGTTGGCCAGCCGGTTGGCCGTCGCCCGGACCTCGCGGCGCATCCGCCGCTCCTCCCAGGCCAGCACGCTGTCGTGGGCGCCCAGCCTGGTCAGCAGCGCGCCGATGGCGTCGCCGTCACGGACCACCACCCGGTCGACGCCGCGCACCTCGCGGGCCTTGGCATGGATCTTCAGCCGCCGCGCCGACCCGACCAGCGCGAGCGCCGCCTCGGGCCCCGGGCAGGTGACCTCCAGCGACATCGAGCGCCCGGGCTCGGTGAGCGAGCCGTGCGCCAGGAACGCCCCCCGCCAGGCCGCCTCGGCATCGCAGGCCGCCCCGGCGACGACCTGGCGGGGCAGGCCACGGACCGGGCGCCCGTGGTTGTCGATCAGGCCGGTCTGGCGGGCCAGCGCCTCCCCGTCGCGGTAGACCCGCACGAGGTAGCGCGATCCCTTGCGCAACCCTGCCGGGGCCAGCACGAGCACCTCCGCCTTGTGCCCGAAAACTTCACCGATGTCTTTGATGAGCCGCCGGGCGGTGACGTTGGTGTCCAGCTCGGCCTCGATCACGATCCGGCCGCTCACCAGGTGCAACCCGCTCGCGAACCGCAGCAGCGTCGACACCTCGGCCTTACGGCAGCAAGGCTTCAGGACCGTCAGCCTGCTCAGCTCGTCCTTGACCACACCTGTCATCGCCATGCGCGTTCGTCCTCCCCCATACAGACCCCATGCGGCTCGAGATGAATCGGGCTCACAGCAGTTTCTCGCACTCCTGGGCACCGCTGACCAGGATCAACGCTTCGCACGGAAAATCTCGTCCAGGACGGAGGCAAGACGTTGTGCATCGTGTCGCGGCGAGCCGTCCTCATCCGCCACGGAGGCCAGGACCAGCCTCCCGCCGAGACCGGCCGCGGCCTTCTCCAGCTCCTCACCGTCGTCGGCCACGCCGGTGTCCGCGACGACCACGTCCACCTCCAGGGAGGGCGCGTGCTGGCGCAGCACCTCCAGGTGTTTCTGGGGGGAGAAACCGTCGGTCTCCCCCGCCTGGGGGGCGAGGTTCAGCGCGACCAGGCGCCGCGCGCGGGTGGTGTGCAACGCCTCGGCCAGCTCGGGCACCTTCAGGTGGGGCAGCACGCTGGTGAACCACGAGCCGGGGCCGAACACCACCCAGTCGGCGTCGAGGACCGCCTCGACGGCCTCAGGGCACGCCGGCGGGTCCTCGGGGACCAGCGAGATGGCCCGGACCCGGCCCGGGGTGAGCGCGCAGGCCACCTGGCCGCGCACCGTGCTCACCAGGCCGTCCAGCTCCACCTCGGCGGCGATGTCGAGTGGCACCGAGGACATCGGCAGCACCCGCCCGTGCGCGCCGAGCAGCCGCCCGAGCCAGTCGAGTCCGGCGACCGTGTCGCCCAGGCGCTCCCAGAGCGCCACGATCAGCAGGTTGCCGATCGCGTGGCCGTTCAGGTCACCATCGCTGCGGAAGCGATGCTGGACGACCTCGCTCCAGGTGTGGCCCCACTCGTCGTCACCGCACAGGGCGGCCAGCGCCATCCTCAGGTCTCCCGGGGGCAGCACGCCGAACTCGCGGCGGAGACGGCCGCTGG
The DNA here is from genome assembly GCF_040298085.1 of Streptosporangium sp. NPDC001681. Taxonomy (NCBI): domain Bacteria; kingdom Bacillati; phylum Actinomycetota; class Actinomycetes; order Streptosporangiales; family Streptosporangiaceae; genus Streptosporangium; species Streptosporangium sp. NPDC001681. Next base: position 2,040 of record NZ_JBEOZN010000164.1, read on the forward strand.
AGCCTCCGTCGTCGGCCACGGTGACCACCGCCGTCAGCCGGGAGGTGACCCTCCGCAGTGCCGACAGCGAGGCGTACAGCCCGTGTCCTCCACCCAGCGCGACGACCTTGAGACCTTCATTCACTCCCGGCCCACATCCCGATGGCTTACCTGCACCTCCATGCCACCCCGATCCCGCAGCCGGCCGCCGATCTGCTCGGCCATGGCGACGCTGCGGTGCTTGCCCCCGGTGCAGCCGACGGCGAGCGTGGCGTAGCTCTTGCCCTCGCGGGTGTAGCCGGAGGCGATGATGGCGAACACCTCGTCGTAGGCGTCCAGAAGTTCCTTCGCACCCGCCTGGTTGAGAACGTACTCCCGTACGGGGGCGTCCAGACCGTTCATGGGGCGAAGTTCGGGAACCCAGTGGGGATTGGGCAGGAACCGGCAGTCGACGACCATGTCCGCGTCGACCGGCAGGCCGTACTTGTAGCCGAAGGAGACGACGTTGACCCGCAGGCCCGGACGGTCCTCGCCACCGAAGAAGGCGACGATCTTCCCCCTGAGCTCGTGGACGTTGAGGTTGGAGGTGTCGATCACCAGGTCGGCGTTGGCCCGGACCTCACGCAGGATGCCGCGCTCGCGGGCGATCCCGTCGACCAGCCGGCCGTCGCTCTGCAGCGGGTGCGGGCGGCGGACGTTCTCGAACCTGCGGACCAGCTCCTCGTCACTGGCCTCAAGGAACACCACCCGCACGCCGACGCCGCGCCCCTCCAGTTCCTCGATGGCACTGTTGAGGTCGCTGGTGAAGGCCAGACTGCGCACGTCGACCACCGCGGCCACCTTGTCGGCGGCCAGCTTGACCCGCCCCGCCTCCTCGGCCATGGCGAACAGCAGCCCCGGCGGCAGGTTGTCGATGACGAACCACCCCAGATCCTCCAGAGCCTTGGCGGCGGTGCTCCGCCCCGCCCCCGACATTCCGGTGACGAGGACGAACGCGGACTCTCTTTCGCTCATGGGTTCTGCCCCTTCAAGACCGACACGATCGTCTCGGCCGTCGAGGGGCCGATCCCGGGAACCTCGCAGATCTGCGCCGCGGTCGCCTCCCGCAGCCGTTTCACCGATCCGAAATGCTTGATCAACGCCTGCCTGCGGGCCGGGCCGAGTCCGGGAACCTCGTCCAGAGCGCTTTCCTTGACGCTCTTCGACCGCTTGGATCGATGGTAGGTGATGGCGAAGCGGTGAGCCTCGTCGCGCACCCGCTGAAGAAGGTAAAGGGCCTCGCTGGAGCGGGCGAGGATCACCGGCAGGTCCTCACCGGGCAGCCAGACCTCCTCCAGCCGTTTGGCCAGGCCGCACACCGCCACGTCGTCGACGCCCAGTTCGTCGAGCGCCCTGCGGGCCGCCGCGGCCTGTGCGGGACCGCCGTCGACGACGACCAGGTTGGGCGGGTAGGCGAACTTGCGCGGCTTGCCGGTCTCCGGGTCGATGCCCGGCGTCCGCAGCCCCTCGCCCGGCCCCTCGCCGGGCCCCTCACCTGGCTCTGCCATGGCGTCGGCGTCGAGATCCCCGGTGGCCGAGCGCTCCTCCAGGTAGCGCTTGAAGCGTCGGGAGATCACCTCGTAGATGGAGGCGACGTCGCCCTCGGTGGAGCGCACCGAGAACCTGCGGTACTCGCTCTTGCGGGCCAGGCCGTCCTCGAACACCACCATGGAGGCCACCACGTCGGTGCCCTGCATGTGGGAGACGTCGTAGCACTCGATGCGGAGCGGCACCTGGTCCAGGCCGAGGGCGTCGGCGACCTCCTGCAGCGCCCTGCTCCGCGCGGTCAGGTCGCTGGCCCGCCTGAGCTTGTGCTGTTTCAGGGACTCCACGGCGTTGCGCTCGACGGTCTCCATCAGCGACCTCTTGTCGCCCCGCTGCGGAACCCTGATCTCCACCCTGGCCCCGCGGTGCTCGCCGAGCAGCTCGGAAACCGCCTCCGTATCGGGCGGCAGGACGGGGACCAGCACCTCTCTGGGCAGCGCCTCGGCGGCCGCGTCACCGTACATCTGCAGGAGGAACTGCTCGACCAGCTCGCCGGGCGTGGCCTCCTCGACCTTGTCCACCACCCAGCCGCGCTGGCCCCTGATGCGCCCGTCACGGACGTAGAAGACCTGGACGGCGGCCTCCAGCGGATCCTCCGCAAGGGCGATCACGTCGCAGTCGGTGTTGTCGCCGAGGACCACCGCCTGCTTCTCCATCGCCCGCTGCAGGGCTCCGATGTCGTCGCGCAGCCTGGCCGCCCGCTCGTACTCCTGCTCGGCGGCGGCCTCGCGCATCTCGCGCTCCAGCCGCTTGACGAACCGGCCGGTGTTGCCGGCCATGAACTCGCAGAAGTCGTCGGCCAGCTTCCGGTGCTCCTCGGCGGTGACCCGGCCGACGCAGGGGGCGGAGCACTTGTCGATGTAACCCAGCAGGCAGGGGCGCCCGACCTGCGCGGCCCGCCGGAACACCCCCGTCGAGCAGCTCCTGATCGGGAACACCCGGAGCAGCAGGTCGACGGTCTCCCTGATCGCCCAAGCGTGGGAGTAGGGGCCGAAGTAGCGGATGCCCTTGCGCTTGGCCCCGCGCAGCACCTGGACCCGGGGAAACTCCTCCCCCATGGTGACCGCGAGGTAGGGATAGGACTTGTCGTCGCGGTATTTGACGTTGAACCGCGGGTCGTACTCCTTGATCCAGGAGTATTCGAGCTGGAGCGCCTCGACCTCGGTGCCGACGACGGTCCAGTCGACGTCCACGGCGGTCGTGAGCATGGTCTGGGTGCGCGGATGCAGGCTCGCGAAGTCGGCGAAGTAGGAGTTGAGCCGCTGGCGCAGGCTCTTGGCCTTGCCGACGTAGACGACCCGGCCTCCGGCGTCCTTGAACCGGTAGACGCCGGGGGACTCGGGGATCGACCCCGGCTTCGGCCGGAAACTCGCCGGACCACCCACAGATCTCGCCACACAGAAAGCCTATCGGCCCGGACCGACAGGTTTCCTTACGCTTTTCCCGGCACCGTTCCGCCCGCGGACTCGCGGACGGATCACCACCTGCCGTCCGCCAGGCTCAAAAGACCCTGGCGGCCCATCGCCGCCGGTCGGTGTCCGATGTCGTCATCCGACACGGGACGCAGAGGTCGCGAAGCTCGAAAGCCGGGGATTCCCGCGCCCGGCCCGCCGGGCGGGCCCGCCGTGTGCGCGGGCCGGGCAGCCCCGATCCCTCCCCCGCGCACACGGCACGTCCTAGCCCGCCCGAAGAACCTGTGACGCGCGGCCTCTCCGCCGGGGCGAACCTTCCGGCGGCGGAGCCATGACCGGATTCAGGCGAGGCTGATGGAGTCGCCGTCCACCTTGATCGCCTTCTCCTCCAGCGGCTTCGAGGCCGGGCCGTCCGCCACGGAACCATCAGCGATCTTGAACTTGCTGCCGTGGCACGGGCAGTCGATGGTGCCGTCCGCGACCTTGTCCACGTCGCATCCCTGGTGGGTGCAGACGGAGCTGAACGCCTTGAACTGGCCCGCGGCCGGCTGGGTGATCACGATCTTCTGGTCCTTGAAGACCTTGCCACCCCCCTCGGGGATGTCCGCGGTCTTGGCCAGGGCGTTCGCCACTGAGTCGCCCGCGCCGGCCTCCGGCGCCTGCGAGGACGCGGTCGACGAGGCGTCACCGCCGCTCGCCGCGGGCTCTTCCGAGCTCCCGCACGCGGTCAGCACCGCGGCCACCCCGGCCCCTCCGGCACCCAATATCACCGTACGACGTGTCGTCTCAGTCATGTATCTCCTCCAGGATCGTCATCTTCAGGTACGGCCGGCACCCCGATGACGGTTCAGCATGCCGTACGCCGTGTCAGGAGACTGTGAAGAATTACCTCCTTGGCGCTCTTTCTGGATCATCCGGAGAATCCCCCTGGAAACCCTCATCGCGGACTTCGGCCCCGATGAGCCCGACGAGCTCGACAAATCCGCCCCCTGGAGGAGAAGGCGTCGCGAACCGTCAGACCACGATGATCCCGTCACCCTCGACCTTCAGCGCGTACTGGACCAGCGGCGCCTCCGCCGGGCCCTTGAGGCATTTGCCGGAGTCGACGGCGAACTCGCTGCCGTGGCAGGGGCAGCGGATGACGCCGTCCCCGATCCCCCCGACCGCGCACCCCCGGTGCGGGCAACTCGCCGTGAACGCCCTGAACACCCCAGAGGTCGGCTGGGTGATCACGATCTTCCACTTGGTGATCACCTTGCCGCCGCCCACCGGGATGTCGGCGGTCCTCGCGATGACCTTCCCCTTGATCCCCGGCGGCACGATGGCGGCGGCGGGCTCCCCGCTGCCGCACCCGGCCAGCGCCGCCCCGCACGCCACGGCCCCCGCGGCGGCGATCACCTGCCTGCGCGCAGGCATGGCGGAGGTTTCCTGCATGCTCATTGCGGCCCTTCTCGCAACGTCATCCCCGTCAGAACCGGGCTCCCGCGTCAAGGGTATTGACGGGGGAGCCCGGCCCTGAATCCGGCCTTCAGGTGCCGAGGATCTTGCGCAGGAAGCGGCCGGTGTGACTCTCGTCGACCAGGGCGACGTCCTCGGGCGTGCCGACGGCGAGCACGCTGCCTCCCCTGGAGCCGCCCTCGGGGCCCATGTCGATCAGCCAGTCGGCGGTCTTGATCACGTCGAGGTTGTGCTCGATGACGATGACCGTGTTTCCGCCGTCGACGAGCTTGCCCAGCACACCCAGCAGCCTGCGGATGTCCTCGAAGTGCAGGCCGGTGGTGGGCTCGTCGAGCACGTAGATCGTCCGACCGGTGGAGCGGCGCTGCAGTTCGGAGGCGAGCTTGACCCGCTGGGCCTCACCGCCGGACAGGGTCGTGGCGGGCTGGCCGAGCCTGACGTACCCCAGGCCGACGTCGTAAAGCGTCTGCAGGTAGCGCTTGATGGACGGGATGGAGTCGAAGAAGCCCAGGGCCTCCTCGATCGGCATGTCGAGCACCTCGGAGATCGTCTTGCCCTTGTAGTGGACCTCCAGGGTCTCCCGGTTGTAGCGCGCCCCGTGGCAGACCTCACAGGGCACGTAGACGTCCGGCAGGAAGTTCATCTCGATCTTGAGGGTGCCGTCTCCCGAGCACGCCTCGCACCGGCCGCCCTTGACGTTGAAGCTGAAGCGCCCCTTCTGGTAGCCGCGGACCTTGGCCTCCGTGGTCTGCGCGAACAGGTCACGGACCTTGTCGAAGACGCCGGTGTAGGTCGCCGGGTTGGAACGGGGCGTGCGGCCGATCGGCGACTGGTCCACATGCACGACCTTGTCGACCAGGTCCATCCCGTTGACCCGCGCGTGCCGGCCGGGGACGGTACGCGCGCCGTTCAGCTCCTTGGCCAGCGCGTTGTAGAGGATGTCGTTGACCAGGGTAGACTTGCCGGACCCCGAGACCCCGGTGACCGCGGTCAGCAGCCCGAGGGGGAACTCCACGTCGACGCCCTTGAGGTTGTGCTCGCGGGCGCCCTTCACGGTGAGCTGCCGCTTCCTGTCGCGCTTGCGGCGTACGGGAGGGATGGCGATGGTCTTGCGGCCGGACAGGTAGGCGCCGGTCATCGACTCCTCCGAGGCCAGCAGGTCGGCCACGGTGCCGGAGACGACGACCTGGCCGCCGTGCTCGCCCGCCCCCGGGCCGATGTCGACCACCCAGTCGGCGGCGGCGATGGTGTCCTCGTCGTGCTCGACCACGATGAGCGTGTTGCCCATGTCGCGCAGCCTGATCAGGGTCTCCAGCAGCCGCTGGTTGTCGCGCTGGTGCAGGCCGATGGAGGGCTCGTCCAGCACGTACAGCACACCGACCAGGCCGGAGCCGATCTGGGTGGCGAGCCGGATGCGCTGTGCCTCACCACCCGCGAGGGTACCTGAGGCCCGGTCCATGGTCAGGTAGTCGAGGCCCACGTCGAGCAGGAAACCCATCCGGGCGTTGATCTCCTTGACCACCCGCTCGGCGATGTGCATGTCACGGTCCGACAGCGTCAGTCCCGCCAGGAACGTCGCGCAGTCGCCGATCGACATCGCCGAGACCTCGGCGATCGAGCGGCCGTCGACCGTGACGGCCAGCGAGACCGGCTTGAGCCTGGCCCCCTCGCAGGCCGGGCACGGGATCTCCCGCATGTAGCCTTCGTACTTCTCGCGCATGCCGTCGCTGTCGGACTCACCGTGGCGACGCTGCACCCAGGGGATGGCTCCCTCGAAGGTGGTGTAGTAGGAGCGCTCCCGGCCGTAGCGGTTGCTGTAGCGGACGTGGACCTGCTCGTCGTGACCGTAGAGCAGGGCCTTCTGCGCCTTCTTCGGCAGTCGCTCCCACGGGGTGTCGAGGCTGAACCCCATGTTCAGGCCGAGCGCCTCGACGAGGCGGACGAAGTAGTCGCTGGTGTGCCCCCCGGCCCACGGGGAGATCGCGCCCTCGCCCAGCGGCTTCTCCGGGTCGGGCACGATCAGGTCGGGGTCGACCTCCATGCGGACGCCCAGGCCCGTGCACTCGGGACAGGCGCCGAAGGGCGAGTTGAACGAGAACGAGCGGGGCTCCAACTCCTCGAACGACAGGTCGTCGTAGGGGCAGTAGAGGTGCTCCGAGTAGAAGCGCTCACGGTTCGGGTCGTCCTCGGGCAGGTCGACGAACTCCAGGGTGATCGTCCCGCCCGACAGCTGCAGGGCGGTCTCCACCGAGCCGGTCAGGCGGCTGCTCGCGCCCTCCTTCACCGCCAGGCGGTCGACGATCACCTCGATGTCGTGCTTCTCCTGCTTCTTCAGCGTCGGCGGCTCATCCAGCCGGACCACCGTGCCGTCGACGCGGGCACGGGCGAAGCCCTTGGCCTGCAACTGGCTGAAAAGCTCGGCGTACTCGCCCTTGCGGCCGCGGACCACCGGGGCGAGCACCTGGAAGCGGGTGCCCTCGGGGAGCTCCATCACCCGGTCGACGATCTGCTCGGGACTCTGCCTGGCGATCGCCCGCCCGCACTGGGGGCAGTGCGGCTTGCCGATGCGCGCCCAGAGCAGGCGCAGGTAGTCGTAGACCTCGGTGATCGTGCCGACCGTGGAGCGCGGGTTGCGGCTCGTCGACTTCTGGTCGATCGACACCGCGGGTGAGAGGCCCTCGATGAAGTCGACGTCGGGCTTGTCCATCTGCCCGAGGAACTGCCGCGCGTAGGCCGACAGTGACTCGACATAGCGGCGCTGGCCTTCGGCGAAGATCGTGTCGAAGGCCAGACTGGACTTTCCCGAGCCGGACAGCCCGGTGAAGACGATCAGAGAGTCTCGCGGGAGGTCCAGCGAGACGTCCTTGAGGTTGTGTTCACGTGCACCACGCACGATGAGGCGGTCAGCCACGGTAGTCCCGACGTCGATTTAGAGGGTTGGAAGCGGTCGCGGGAAGACTAGCGAGAGGGACCGACAATTTTCCGGGCCGGCGTCCGGAGCTCAGGGGTTCCCCGCCCTCTCCAGACTACGGTCTTCTCTTGGATGTGGCAGGTCGTCCCCGGTTTCAACAGTGGGAACACCCCCCTTATGCCCCGCACCACCCGCCGGGCGGCGATGATGAGGGTGGGGGCGGGCACCACCCGTGCCCCGCCCCGCCGTGACACCATCCGAGGAGAACCCGTGACGTACACCGGTGATGTGCAGGTCGGCGGCCCCGCAGACCTGCGTGAGCTGCCCGGCCTGACGATCGCCAAGCTGGCCGTCGGCCCGTTCGACAACAACGCCTACCTGCTCCGCTGCACCCGGACCGGTGACGGCGCGCTCATCGACGCGGCCGCCGAGCCCGACCGGCTGCTGGAGCTCATCGGTGACCGGCCGATCAGCAAGATCATCACCACCCACCAGCACGGCGACCACTGGCAGGCCCTGGAGGAGGTCGCCCGGGCGACCGGCGCCTCGGTGATCGCCCACCCGCTCGACGCGCCGGGGCTGCCGGTGCCGGTGGACCTGGAGGTGGGGCACGGCGAGGAGATCACCGTCGGCGAGGTCGGCCTGGAGGTGATCCACCTGCGCGGGCACACCCCGGGTTCGATCGCCCTGTACCACCCCGGCCACCTGTTCACCGGCGACTCGCTCTTCCCCGGCGGCGTCGGCAACACCAACAAGGATCCCGAGCGGTTCGCCCAGCTCTTCGCCGACGTGTCAGAGCGGATCTTCGACCGGCTGCCGGACGACACCTGGGTCTATCCGGGCCACGGCAAGGACACCACGCTCGGCGCCGAGCGCCCCTGCCTGCCCGAGTGGCGCGAGCGGGGCTGGTGACGCTCGCGGCGCGGAGGTCTCACCGCCCGCGCCGCCGGGGAACCTCCGCCCGCGGGGACCGCCGGTCCCGGCGGGCGGTTCCGGCGGTCAGCCGACTTCGGCGGACGCCCTGCGCTGCTCCTTGCGCTTCTCCCGCTTGAACATCAGGACACGCAGCGGGATGGCCGCCACGATCGTCATCTGCATGACGGCCCCGACCTTGATCAGCGTGTCGCCACCGGCCAGGCCCGCGACCCAGATGGTCAGGCAGGCAACATTGATCATCATCCAGGCGAGCACCCCGGCGGCCACGTTGCCCTTGGGCTTGGGGTACTCGATCCGGCTCACCATGAGATACGCCACACCGAAGATGGGCAGGATCGTCCAGGTCGACGGGGGGAACAGCAGTACGACCGAGACCACGGTCATGGCGCCCATCGGGATGGGCAGGCCCATGAAGTCGCCGCTCTTGGTCTTCACACAGGCGAAACGCGCCAGCCGGATGACCCCGGCCAGCAGCACGGACGCCGCCGCGGTCATCACCAGCAGGAACGGGATCTGTTGATTGAACCCCGCCCAGATGACCACCATGAAGGCGGGGGCGAAGCCGAAGCTGATCACGTCGGCGAGGTTGTCCAGCTCGGCGCCCATGGCCGAGGCGCGGAACTTCCTGGCCACCAGCCCGTCGAACAGGTCACAGGTGGCACCGATCAGCAGGAGCACCACGGCGGTGCCGAAGAACCGGGGGTCGGCCGCGAAGGGCTTGCCCTCCTGCAGCGCGTTGATGGCCGACCAGGAGAGCACACAGACCGCCAGGAAGCCGCAGAGGGCGTTGCCAAGCGAGAGGGAGTCGGCGGCCGACAGGCGGAACGCCTTGCCCACGGGCCCTCGCGGCTCGTCGTCCGTCTCGTCCATCGGCCAGCTCGCGTCAGCCGTGGTCAAGACCGGTCACCCCCGCGACGGTCCGTTGGCCCACCGAGACGGCCGGGGCGATCCCCTCGGGGAGGTAGACGTCGACCCGCGAGCCAAGCCTGATCAGGCCGATCCGCTCGGCTCTGGCGACCTTCGCCCCCTCGGCCACGTAGGGCACGATGCGGCGAGCGACCGCGCCGGCGATCTGGACGAACTCGATGTCGCCGAGCGCGGTGTCCAGGTGCCAGACGACCCGCTCGTTGGTGTCGCTGTCCTTGTTGAACGCGGGCAGGTACCCCCCGGAAACATGCTCCACCGAGGTGACCGTGCCGGCCAGTGGCGCCCGGTTGACATGCACGTCGAGTGGGCTCATGAAGATCGCCACCCTGGTCCGGCCGTCCGGCCATGGATCGATGCTCTGCACCACACCGTCCGCGGGCGACAGGATCCGCCCGGTGCCCGGAGTCCGATCCGGATCGCGGAAGAACCAGAGCATCCCACCGGTGAGCGCGGTCAGCGGAACCGCCGCCAGCGCCCAGCGCCGGTCACGGCGGCTGAGCAGGGCGGTCACGGTGGCGGCGGCCACGGTCGGGAGCAACCACGGGGAGACGCCACGTGCCAGGCCCAGCGGACCTGGCCGGTGGCTTACTGAATCGTGGGACACAGGGAACCTTTTGTGATGTCTTGCGGCATTAGACCGGTATGTCTACCCGCTCTGGGGCAGGATGTTACCCATCTCTTAGCCCTTATAAGGCGCAATGAGACAAGCAAAGCGCCTCACACGCCGATTCGCTAGCCCTGCTCGACACTCGCCGGGGTGGTGTTTTCCTTGCCTGCACGAGCATCACGCCGGACCTTCGCCAGGCTGATCGCGGTGGTGACGACCATCGTGACGACGATAACCGACAGCGACACCCAGATCGGCACTTCGGGAGCCCAGGAAACGCCACTGGAGTGCAGCGCCTCAAGGATCAGCTTAACCCCGATGAAACCGAGGATGAACGCGAGACCGAAGCTGAGGTAGACCAGCCGCTGGAGCAGGCCTCCCAGCAGGAAGTAGAGCTGGCGCAGCCCCATCAGCGCGAACGCGTTCGCGGTGAAGACGATGAAGGCGTCGGTGGTCAGGCCGAAAATCGCCGGAATCGAGTCGAGCGCGAACAGCAGGTCGGTGGTACCGATGGCGATCATGACGATCAGCAGCGGGGTGACCATGCGCCTGCCGTTGACCTTGACGACGACCTTGGAACCCACGTAGTCGTCGGTGTGCGGCAGCACACGCCGGGCCCAGCGCAGGACCGCGTTCTCCTGAAGGTCCTCCTCCTGGCCGAACTGGCGGACGAGCTGGACCGCGGTGTAGATCAGGAACAGGCCGAAGACGTAGAACAGCCAGCCGAAGTTGGACAGGGCGGCGGCGCCGAGGGCGATGAAGACGCTGCGCATGACCAGCGCCATCAGGATGCCGATCAGCAGCACCTTGTGCTGATAGATCTTCGGCACCGCGAAGCGGGTCATGATGATGTAGAAGACGAAAAGGTTGTCGACGCTCAGGCTGTACTCGGTGATGTAGCCGGCGAAGAACTGTCCCGCGGAGGTGGGGCCCGCGAAGATCCACAATACGATACCGAAAATCACCGCGAGGGTGACGTAGAAGCCGACCCAGAACCCGGCCTGCTTGAGGGAGAACTCCCGCGGCTCGCCCCGGTCGACGATCCACAGATCGAAGGCGAGAACGATGAGCAAACCGCCGATAACGGCCAACCATGCCCAGACAGGAACAATCACAACTGATAAACCTCCGGCGGCGCGCACGACAGACTGCCGGAGGTCTCTCCCGCCCGCATGAGGCATCGACTGAGATATGTCGAAGCGCGGACCGACAGCCCCGGGGGCCTCGTGGAGCGAGGCAACACCGTGATGACGAGACTGCCGCGAAGGGATACTCCCCCCCTAAACACGCCAGTATAGGTCTCCGGCATGGTGGCGCCTAATCCAACATCACGACCTCTCCGCCTGTTCCATCGGGCTTCCGGCCTCGCCCGCCGCCAGGCCCCAAACCCCCTCCGGGAATCTGGCGCGAACCGCGAACGGGTCCTTTCAGCCTCTTGGGGAAAGCCCGGCGTAGACCGCGAGTACCGCCTCCAGCGCCTCCGGTTCACCCGGCATCCCACGGCCTCGCCCGGCGGCGGCAGCGGCCAGCTCCTCCGCGAGGCCGTTGTCGGCGAGCACCCTCGCGACCGCGTCGCGCATCGCCGCGACGTCCCCGTACGGCACCAGCAGCCCCGCCTCACCCACCATTGCCGGGATGCCCCCCACCGCGGTGGCGATGACCGCCGTCCCCGCCCGCAGGGCCTCCTGCACGGTGAGCGGCTGCCCCTCCCAGCGGCTCGGCACCAGCAGTGCCCTGGCCACCCCGAGCAGGTCCCCCACGTCGGTACGGGCACCGAGCAGCCGTACCGGCAGGTTCTCCCGGTCGATCCGCTCCTGCAACTCCGCTCGCAGCGGCCCCTCCCCCGCCACCAGGAACACCGGCCCCGACGCGTGCTCCGCGTCCCGGCGAACCTCCGGCAGGGCCTTCGCCACATCGAGCAGGGTCTCCAGGCCCTTCTGCTGGGCGAGCCTGGCGACCGTCAGGAAGATCGCCCGCTCTCCCGTACCGAGCTCTCGCCGGATGTCCCCGGCCGCGCGCCCGGAAGGAGGCAGCGCGGGCGCCGGGACCACGGCGGCCTCGACCCCCCTGGCCCCCAGGTGGGCCATCCGCTCCCCCAGATCGGGGGAGACGACCAGGATCCGGTCGGCGCGGCGGGCCACGATCCGTTCCAGGAGGCCGTAGACCGCGCCGACCACACCGCCCGCGGTCGCGGCGTTGTGCAGAGTCACCACCAGGCCGGTTCCGGTTCCGGCCAGCGCGATCGCCGCCAGCGCCCCGGCTCTCAGCCCGTGGGCGTGCACGGCATGCGCCCCGCGCAGCGTCCTGAGCGCCATGACCGCCCGTAGATCGTCGAGTGGGCGGGGCCGGTCGGAGATCGGCACCGGCACGAAGCGCGCGCCGAGTGCGGCGAACCCGAAGGCCCGCTCCGTGCTCGGGGGGCCCGCCACGACCACCCGGTGGCCGCCGCGCACCAGCCCTCCGGCCAGCATGGCGACGTGCCTGCCGACCCCTCCCTCGCTCGTTCCCAGCACGAACGCCACGCGCGTCCCCTGATCAACCGTCAAAACCGCTCCCCTCCTTCACCGGTCCCCCGCGCAGTCGTGCCAGCAGCGCCCGGGCGTCTCGCCTGTCGACCATCATCGCCACGGCCGCGAACGCGGCCACCCCGGCCGTCGCGGCGGCCAGTCCGACCGCCACGTAGGCCGGCTTGGACACCGCCCCGAAAGTGTTGACCAGGGCCAGGCCCGCCCCCCAGGCCGCGACACCGCCGACCAGGGCGGCCAGGAGGGTACGCGGCGTTCCCTCCAACGCGGCCGCCCCCCTGGCCCGGAGCACCGCGAGGGCCAGCAGCAGCCCGCCGACGGTCATGCCGATCGTGCTGCCCAGTGCCAGCTGCCCGACCACGTCCGCCGGATCCGCGGCGGCATGGGCGAGCCCGACCTGGGCCACCAGCGCGACGGCCCATCCGGCCACCGAGGCGGCGGCCGCCGACCGGCCCAGGCCGCAGGAGTACAGGATGCGGGCGAAGTGCAGCATGAGCGCGTACCCGACCACACCGGGCGCGAACAGCGCGACCGCCCTGGCCATCTCGGTCTCGGCGAGCGCTCCACCTGGGCTTCCCTCCAGGAACACCCGCGACACCGGCACGGCGACCGCCGCCATCACCCCGGCCGCGAGCCCCGTCACCAGCAGCACGGTCCGCGTCGTGGCCGAGGTCAGGGCATTGAACCCGGCCAGGTCACCCTCCTGCGCCCTGGTGGAGAGCACCGGGAAGGAACTGGTGGCGATCGGCATCACGAGCACCGCGTACGGTAGCTGGTACAGCGCCCAGGCGTAGGTGTAGACGCCCAGCGCCCCCTCGCCGCCCAGGTTGTTGGCCAGGAAGATGACGACGATCAGCGTGACCTGCTGCGCGATCAGCACAGCGATGCCCGCCGTGGCGAGCCGCCGCGCCCGGGCGGCGACCCCCGGAGGGAACGACAGGGTGGGCCGCAACCTGAGCCTGAGCCTGGCCACCGGGCCGACGACGGTGAGCACCATCGCGGCGGCGGCGACGGTCGCGCCGAGAGAGAGCGAGAGCTGCCCCGCGGTGGTCAAATCCGTCAGCCGGTCCGCGGCCTTCTCGTTGACCGCGCCGAACAGCAGATGGGAGCCGACGATGAGCAGGCTGGAGACCAGCGGCGCCAGGGCCGGGCCCATGAACCGCCGGTGTGCCTGGAGCACGCCGTACAGAACGACGGCCAGTCCGAAGAAGATCATCCGGGGGGCGAAGACGACGAGCATGCCGGTGCCGACCTCGACGACCTCCGTCAGGTCGCAGCCGCTCGGACCGCCCACCAGCAGCGCGACGATCGGCCCGGCGAACGCCACGATGAGCAGTGCCAGCGGCACCATGACGAGCATCACCCAGGTGAGCAGCGCCGAGGTGATCTGGCCGGCCTCCGCCCTGGCCTCGGGGTCGTCGTCGGCCCTGGAGGCCGCCGAGGCCAGCACCGGCACCACCATCCCGGCCAGCGCGCCGCCCGCCACCAGCTCGAAGACGATATTGGGCACGTAGTTGGCGGTGTTGTAGGCGGTGCTCAGGCAGAGGTTGCCGACGGTCTGCGACTGGACGAGATAGCGGCCGAACCCGACGAGCCGGGCCAGGACGGTCACGATCCCGATGAGAAGTGCCGCTCCCGCGACCCCCTGGGCGATCCTGCTGCTCATCGGGTGGCGGGTGCCTGCTCCACGGGACGACGGCCCAGCATGTCGAAGCGGTGCAGGACGGGGTTGCCCGCGATCACCTTGGTGAAACTGACCTTCTCCGAGGCGGCGGTCAGCGCGACCACTGTGCCGAGCACGGCCAGGCGTCCCGGACGGCCCAGGGTGACGGCGGCGGCCAGGCCGACAAGCGCGCCCAGCGCGTTGGCCCCCGCGTCACCGAGCATGGCCCGCTCGCCGAGGTCCTCGGGCAGCAGCGCGGCGGCGGCGCCCATGGGAAGCGCGGCCAGGGTGGCCGGGACCGGGTCGTCCCTGAGCAGAGCCGCGGCGAGCAGGGGTGCGCCGGCGAGCAGGCCCACCTTGACGGCACGCCCGGGACGCAGGTCGAAGAGGTTGGCCAGGTTGGCGCTCCCGGCGATCAACGCGCCGTTGACGGCGACGTCGAGGGGCGCACGGGAGGTGGCGGCTGCGGCGGCCAGGCCGGTCGCGCCGATACCGAGGATCTTCAGGGCCCCGCTGGTGATCTCCCCCTTGGCCAGGGCGCTCAGATGCCCCTTGAATCCCTTGGAGGAGGTCGCGCCGTACAGGTCGTCGTAGGCACCGAGGCCGCCGGCCCCCACCGCGGCCAGCAGCGCCGCCACCCGGGCCCTGCCGGTCAGGCCGGGGATCACGGCCGCCGCGGCACCGGCGCCGGCGACGAACGCCGGGCCTTCGAGCAGGGTGATCGGTTCGCCCCTGTGGTTCGTGCGCGCCCAGGTCTCCACATCGCCGACCGGAGGCCTGCGGGTGAAGGCCGCGTACGCGGCACGCGCGGCGACCGCGCCGAGGAGCGCACCGGTGAGGGCACCGAGAAAAGCACGACGAGCCATCGGGTCATCCTCCGGAGGTGGCCGTGACGGCCGTGGGGGTGGGCGTCGCGCTGGGCTTGATACCAGAGACGCCGGAGCCTATGCCGTACTGGCCGGCGAGCCCGGCCAGTTGCTCTCGGAGAGCGTAGACCACCACGACCCGCCCCGAGGGCATATCCGCGGTGTCGACACTGGAGACCTTCTCCGTGAAGGAGGTCTCCTCACGGAGCGCGGTGATGATCCCACCGGCCGCGGCGGAGGTCTGCGTACCGGCCAGTACCGTGCCCTGGCCCACCTCGTCGAGGCCCAGCGCCAGTGCCACGAGCGCGCTCGCCCGCCCGGCGGCGGTCTCTCCGGTGTACGCCTCCGCGGGGGCGATCATCAGGGCCAGTTCCGCGCGCTTGGCGGGGTCGTCGGTGATGGTGAGCAGGCCGGCGCGCTGGAAGGCGTCGAGGATGCCCACGCCGGCCGGATGCTCCTTGCCCGCCTGGACGGGGTCGCTGGTCACGATCGCGTCGGCGAGCACTTGGGCCGCCTTGTCGTATGCCGTGCCCTCGACGGGGAAGACGGTCTCGGCGGCCTTGGCCCCGACGGCCAGCTTGTCGACGAAACCCGTCTGGGTGGGATCGATGTACCTCTCGGTGAGGGTGATCCGGCCGGTCACGATCGCCCCGGCCTCCTCGATCACCTGCTGCGCCGACTCACGCACGCTCACCGTGGCGCCCGGTGCCTCGACGACCACGACACGCTTGCCCACGAGCGCGTCCTGGACCAGCCGGGGGGTGTCGGCGGCCACGAAGGCGTCGTTGCCCGCCTCCCGCCGCTGCAGGGCCTCCACCTGGGTGCGGAGCTCGTTGTTGCCCTCGCGGAGCTGGTTGGCCAGGCCCTCGCTCGCCTTGATGACGGGGTCTTCGAGGAGGGTGGTGCCCAGCACGATGCCCACCGACAGCGCGAGGAAGATCGCGACGATGGAGACGAGGTGATAGCGGAAATCGATCACGAGAAGAGTCCGACCAGCCAGAAGATGAAGCCGCTCCAGACGTCGCGGACGCTGTCCAGCCAGATCTTGCCCACCGGAGAGACGACGATCGCCACTCCCATGGTGATCAGCGTGGTGGCGACGAGCAGGAGCAGGGACGGGGTGGAGATCCGGCTGCGGTAGAGCCGGCTGACGCCCTTTGCGTCGACGAGCTTGCTGCCCACCCGCAGGCGGGTGAGGAAGGTGCTGGCCATGCCGGAGCGCCCCTTGTCGAGGAACTCCACCAGCGTCGCGTGGGTGCCGACGGCGACGATGAGGTCGGCGCCCTTGTCGTCGGCGAGCAGCATGGCGATGTCCTCGCTGGTGCCGATCGCCGGGAAGATCACCGCGCTGCGACCGAGCTGCTGGACCCGTTCCAGCCCCGGCGCCCTGCCGTCGCGGTAGGCGTGCACGACCAGCTCGGCACCGGTGGTGAGCGCCTTGGTGGAGACCGAGTCGAAGTCGCCGACGATGATGTCCGGCAGGTAACCGGCCTCCAGCAGCGCGTCGGCCCCGCCGTCCACCCCGATCATGACCGGGCGGTATTCACGGATGTAGGGACGGAGGGCGGCGATGTCCTCCTTGTAGTGGTAGCCGCGCACCACGATGAGGACGTGCCTGCCCTCCATGACGGTCCGGATGTCGGGAACGCCGATCCCGTCGATGAGGAGATCACGCTCGCGGCGGACGTACTCCATGGTGTTGGCCGCGAACGCCTCGATCTGCACGGTCAGCCCGGCCCGCGCCTCGGTCATCGCGGCCTCGACGGACTCGGGGGTCTGCACGTCGCCCTTGCCGGCCGCCTCCTCGTCGAGGTAGACGACGCCCTCGTGCAGCCGGACCAGGTCTCCGTCCTTGATCCGCTCGAACAGCTCGGAGGTGGCGTTGTCCACGAACGGCACTCCGGCGTCAACGATGATCTGCGGGCCCAGGTTGGGGTAACGGCCGCTGATGCCCGCGGCGACGTTGACGACGCCTGCCGCACCGCACGCGACAAGCGCCTCCGCGCTAACCCGGTCAACGTCAACGTGATCGATAATCGCGATTTCCCCGGCCCTGAGGCGCTTGGTCAGCCTCTTGGTCCGCCGATCGATTCTCGCCACTGCCGTCACCCCGGGAAGGTCCGTGACCTTCCTGCGGCGGAGGTACCCGGTGAGCCTGTCTTGAAGCCCGTCAATCGGCACCTTCATCACGACCATCCTGCCAGAGTGAACGACCAGGAGAGCCAAACAGTCGGCAGCGTGTCAGATACGTCACCCGTGACCCCCGCCACCTGCTCCCCCGGAACATACGGATTACTCTTTCAAACCGCTACTTACTCCCTCGTCTCTCCTTCCGGAGGCGTCCGGTCACGCCTTGTCCGCGGCCGCGATCGACAGGAGCTCCTCCGCGTGCGCGCGGCCCAGCTCGGAGTTCTCGAGCCCGGCGAGCATGCGGGACAGCTCCCGCGCCCTGCCGTCCTTGTCGAGGGCGATCACGCCGCTCCGCACCACGCTCCCGTCATCGGCCTTCTCCACGACGAGATGCTGGTCGGCGAAGGCCGCGACCTGCGGAAGGTGGGTGACGACGATCACCTGGGAGGTCCTGGCCAGCCGCGCCAGCCTGCGGCCGATCTCCACCGCGGCCTTGCCGCCCACGCCCGCGTCGACCTCGTCGAAGACGAACGTCGGGACCGGGTCGGCGCCGGCGAACACCACCTCGATGGCGAGCATCACCCGGCTCAGCTCTCCGCCCGAGGCGCCCTTGTTCAGCGGCAGGGGCGGCGAGGCGGGGTGCGGCGACAGCCGCAGCTCGACCTCGTCGACACCGTGCGGGCCGAACTCGGGGGCGGCGACGATGGTGACCACCACCCTGGCGTGCGGCATGGCCAGTGCGGTGAGCTCCTCGGTCACGGCCTGCCCGAAGCGCTCCGCGGCCACCGACCTGACCCGGGTCAGGTCGGGGGGCCGCGCGGTGAGGCGGCCCCTGGTCGACTAGTGCTAGCGGGGGATATGGAGACCGA
>NZ_JBEOZN010000165.1:0-19876 GCF_040298085.1 Streptosporangium sp. NPDC001681
CTGTCGGGCGGCCAGCGCCAGCGGGTGGCCATCGCCAGGGCGCTGGCCACCCGCCCGGACGTGCTCGTCTGCGACGAGCCGGTCTCCGCGCTGGACGTGTCGATCCAGGCCCAGGTGCTCGACCTGCTCGCGGAGATCCAGGCGGCGGACGGGACCGCGATGATCTTCATCTCGCACGACCTGGGGGTGGTCCACCACGTCGCGGACCGGGTGCTGGTCATGCGCGCCGGGCGGGTCGTGGAGGAGGGGTACGTGGATGAGGTGTTCTTCCTGCCCGAGCACGACTACACCCGCGAGCTGCTCGGCGCGGTGCCCAAACTGGTCTCCGCGGGGCCCTGACCGAGAGCGCGGACGTCGGGTAGGAGCAGGACGCCCAGGCAGGAGACGGCCAGCAGCGCCGCCGCCCCGTAGAGGGTGGCCGTCGCGCCCGCCGCGCCGGCCAGCGGTCCGGCCAGGGCCATACCGAGGGGCGTCAGCCCGAGGGAGAGCAGCCAGTCGTAGGCGGACACCCGTGAGATCGCCTCGGCGGGGATGTGTTCCTGCACGGCGGTCTCCCAGAGCGGGGACATGAACGCCAGGCCGCCGGTCGCCAGCCCGAAGGCCGCCGCGACGGCGAGCGCGGGCGCGCCGGCGGCGAGCAGGGTCAGCGGGAGCGCGCCGAGCGCGAGCGCGATGTTGGCCACTACCAGGGGGCGTCGGGGCCTCGCCCGGAGTGCCAGCAGCGCGCCGCAGAGGGCGCCGACCGTGCCGCCCTGCACGATCGTGCCCCAGGCGAGCTCACCGCCGAGGCTCGTGACGGCGATCACCGGCCCGATCGTGATCATGGCGCAGCGGGCCAGGTTCCACAGCGAGTGGCCGATGAGGTTCGTCCAGTACCACCGGTGGCTGCGCAGCAGCGCCCAACCCTCGGCGAGCTGCCTGAGGAACCGCTCGTGCGGCACGGGCGGGATCGGCCCGAGCCGGAGGCGGCCGAGCAGCACCGCGCTGGCGGTGAAGGTCGCGGCGTCCAGCAGCAGTGCCCAGCCGGGGCCGGCGGTCAGCGCGAGGGCGGTGGCGATCCCCGGGCCGAGCAGTACGGACCCGCGCTGGGCGATCGCCATGAGCGCGTTGGCCCCGGGGAGGTGCTCGGCCGCCACGGTGGCGGGCACCAGACCGGTCGTGGCGGGCAGGAAGAACGCGGAACCGGCGCCGGAGACCGCGGCCAGTGCCGCCAGGTGGACGATGTCGACGGTGCCGGTGACCAGCTCGACGCCCATGACGGCGTGGGCGAGGCCGCGGACCAGGTCCGCGCCGATCATCACGCGACGGCGCGGCAGCCGGTCGGCCCAGACGCCGCCGGGCAGCATCAGCGCCACCATGGCGATCGACTGGGCGGCCAGTACCACCCCGAGGTCGGTGACCGAGCCGGTCGCGGTGACGATCGCCAGCGCGAGGGCCACCGAGGTGACGGAGTCGCCGAGACTCGACAGGGTCTGGCCGGCCCACAGCAGGCGGAAGCGGGGGTCCCGTAAGGGGACCCAGGAGTCTCGCAGGGGGGTCATGGGGCGAAATTACTACGAAATCAAAATATATGCATCCGTATAAATGATGACCCGATGGAGCGCCGTGTCACCCGAGGGTGACCGGGACGGTGCCCGGCATCGCGGCGGCGAGGGGGCGCGGGTGTCCACCGTGATGACGCCGTGATGACAGCCGTGATGACAAGGGGGCATTGGTGCACCGGCCCGTCAGAGCCGCGGGCGACCGCCTCGGCGGCGCGGGGTACCGGTTCGGGGTGCCGCCGGGGCCGAGGCCGGCCGCCGCGACGAGGGCCGCGTTACCCTGTGGGCATGTCAGAGCCTGACTCCGTCGACCGGCACATCGCGCACTGGTCCCGGGAGCTGCCCGACCTCGACCCGCAGATCGAGGGGATCTTCACACGGATGCAGATGATCGTGCGGCTGCTCAGGCGCAACAAGGACAGCTGGCTGGCCGCCGGAGGACTCAAGCACTGGGAGTTCCAGGTCCTGCACCACCTGGTCGCGGCAGGGCCGCCCTACCGGGCGACCCCGTCGCTGCTGGCCGAGTGGCTCGACACCCACCCGGCCACGATGACCAACCGGCTCGACCGGCTGGAGCAGGCCGGATACGTCGACCGCGTGCACGACCCCGGCGACCGCCGCCGCCTGCTCGTCGCACTGACCCCGGCCGGGCGTGCGATCTGGCAGGAGCGGATGGACGACAGCGGCCTGGAGGAGCAGGACCTGCTCGCCCCGCTCGACCCCGGCGACCGTGAGCTCCTCGACGACCTCCTGCGCCGGATGGTCCGCGCGGCGGAGGCGGGCGGGCCGCCGCTGATGCCCGGCTGGCCGTCAGGCCCGGACGCGGAAAACCGCATGTCGAACCGGGGAACGGGTGGTTAGCATGAGAGCATGACCTTCTTGGTGATGCTCTCCCCCGCAGCCGGGGTCACCTGACGTCTTCTTGAGGCCCTGAAACGGGGCCTTGATCTGTTTTCGGGCTCCAGCGGAGGTTCCGATGTCCCGAATCCTGCTCACCACGACCATCCCGTACGTCAACGCCCGTCCCCACCTGGGCTTTGCCCTGGAACTCGTCCAGGCGGACGTGCTCGCCAGGCACCACCGCCTGCTCGGCGACGAGGTCAGGTTCCAGACGGGCACCGACGACAACTCGCTCAAGAACGTGCGGGCCGCCGAGGCCGAGGGGATCGCCGTACGGGATCTCGTCGACCGCAACGCCGCCGAGTTCGCCCGGCTGGCGGGACCGCTCTCGCTCTCCTACGACGACTTCATCCGTACCAGCGCCGACCCCCGGCACCGGCCCGGTGTCGAGCGGTTCTGGCGGGCCTGCTCCGCCGACCTGTACCGCAGGCACTACGAGGGCCTCTACTGCGTCGGCTGCGAGCAGTTCTATCCGTCCGACGAGCAGTGCCCCGAGCACGACGCCCCGCTCCAGCGCGTGTCCGAGGAGAACTGGTTCTTCCGCCTGTCCCGCTACCGCGACGAGCTGTACGGCCTGATCGACAGCGGCCGCATTCGCGTCGAGCCCGCCGAGCGCCGCAACGAGATCCTGGCCTTCATCGCCGCAGGGCTGTCCGACTTCAGCGTCTCCCGCTCCCAGGCGCGGGCACGCGGCTGGGGCATCCCGGTGCCGGGCGATCCCGGACAGGTGATCTACGTGTGGTGGGACGCGCTCGGCAACTACCTGACCGCGCTGGACTACGCGAAGGGAGAGCACGACGACTGGTGGTCCGGCGCCGACCGGCGGATCCACGTGCTCGGCAAGGGCGTCCTGCGCTTCCACGCGGTCTACTGGCCGGCGATGCTGCTGTCGGCGGGGGAGTCGCCGCCGACGGACATCCTGGTCCACGACTACCTGACCGTGGACGGCCGGAAGATCAGCAAATCGACCCTCTCCGGCGGTGTGGGCGCCGCCACCGGAGTCCTCGACGTCTCCGGCGGTTCCGGCGCTTCGGGAGGCCTCGATGTCTCCGGCCGCCCCGGTGGCGGCTTCGCGGGAACCGATCTCTCGGCCGTCGACCCGATCGGGCTCGTCGAGGCGTACGGTGTGGACGCGGTCAGGTGGTGGCTGCTGCGGGAGGTGCCCAGGGTCGGCGACGTCGACTTCACCGCGAGGCGGCTCATCGCCCGCCACGACGGCGAGCTGGCCGACGGGCTGGGCAACCTCGTCAACCGGGTGGTCAGCATGGTCCACCGCTACCGGGACGGGATCGTGCCCGAAGAGCGTGAGACGGCTCTGGACGAGGTCAGAGGTCAGGCCCGAGGCGTGATGACCGAGGCCCTGGAGGCGTTCGACTTCCGCGCGGCCACCGCCGCCGTCTACGCGGTCGCCGAGGAGGCCAACCGGTACGTCAACCGCACCGAGCCGTGGCGCCTCGCCCGTGAGGGCTCGCCCCGGCTCGATGCGGTCCTCGGCACCCTGGTCGCCACCTGCAGGGAACTGGCGGACCTGCTGGCCCCCTTCCTCCCGGACGCCTCGGCGCGGATCGCCGGCCAGTGCCGGGGAGAGCGGCTTGCCGATCCGGTCCCGCTCTTTCCTCACCACCGCCCTCGGGGTCCCGCCCCGGCCCGTGCGGAACAGCGGAGCGAGGACGCGCGGCTGACGTCATCCGTGTCCGCACCGCACTCGAACACCGTCACCGCGAGGAAATCCGGCGGGTGAAGCGGGTTTCGGAAGCCGCTCGCGGGGAGAAACGCCACCGACGATCTTCTCGGCCCGCGCGGCGGCCGCCGTACGCCGCGTGATCCCGAAGTTCTCGGCACCGGTTCTCATGGGGCCGTTCGAAAAGAAGGTGCGGTCTACGCGACGGGGTACGGGCCTTTTCGGCGAGCAGGGACACGGCAGCGGAAAGGAGAGAGCGTGAGTCGTTCGTATGTGGTGACAGGAGGAGGCAACGGCATCGGCAGAGCCGTGGTCGAGCGTCTCCTCGGCGACGGAGGCGCCGTGGTCGTCATCGAGCGCGACCCGGCGGCGCTGGCCTGGCTGGACGGTCATGGTGCCGGCCCGCGCGCGGTCGGCGTCGTCGGTGACGCCGCCGACGAGACCGTGGCGGAGCGGGCCGCCGATGCCGCCCAGGCCGCGGGCCCGCTCGCCGGCTGGGTCAACAACGCCGCCGTGTTCCGGGACGCCTCCATCCACTCCGCCACCACCGGAGAGGTGCTGGATCTCATCACGCTGAACCTCAACGTCGCCCTCGTCGGGTGTGCGACCGCGATCCGCCGCTTCCTCGCGACGGGCACGCCGGGGGCGATCGTCAACCTCTCCTCGCACCAGGCGCGGCAGGCGGTCAGGGGCTGCCTGCCGTACGTGACGGCCAAGGCGGCCATCGAGGGGATGACCCGTGCGCTCGCGGTCGAGTACGGGCCGCGCGGCATCCGGGTCAACGCCGTGGCGCCGGGCTCGGTGGAAACCGAGCGCTATGCGGAGTTCCTCGGTTCCCAGAGACCCGATGTCGTCGCCCGCATCGAGCGGGAGATGGCGCTCCTGCACCCGCTGGGCCGGGTGGCGCGAGCCCGGGAGGTCGCGGCCGCGATCGTCCACCTGCTCTCCGACGACGCCGGCTTCATCACCGGTGCGACCGTGCCCGTCGACGGCGGGCGGTCGGTGCTCGCCCGCGATCCCGAGTCATCTGGATGAGCACGGAGCGTGATGCCCCATCGCGTCGGGGCCGGCCGGGTGGATCGCTCAGGCCAGTCGCCGTGCTCCCGCCGCCGGGGTCGCCGGGTAGATCTCCGGTGCGGCCCAGCCACGCTCGGCGTAGGCCCGGGTAACGGCCTCCCGTACGGACTCCACCCGCTCGTCGGTGACCAGTGCGATCGCCGAGCCGCCGAACCCGCCGCCGGTCATCCGCGCCCCCCGGGCACCGCCCCTGACCGCCGACTCCACGGCCACGTCCAGCTCGGCGCAGGACACCTCGAACTGGTCGCGCAGCGACAGGTGGGAGGCGTTCAGCAGGGCACCGATCTCCCGTACCGCTCCGGCCCGCAGCAGCCCGATCACCGCCTCGACCCGGTGGTTCTCCGTCACCACGTGCTGGGTGCGCCTGCGCTCGTCGCCGCTCAGCCTGGCGAGGGCGCCACCCAGGTCGGTGACGTCGCGCAGCGCGTCGAGGCCCAGATACTTCGCGGCGTTCTCGCAGTCACGGCGGCGGCGGGCGTACTTCCCGTCGGCGAGCTCGTGGCGCACCCCGGTGTTGATGATGAGCAACTGGAGGCCGTGGCTCGCCAGGTCGAACGGGATGCTCCTGGTGCTGAGGCTCCGGCAGTCCATGAACAGGGCCTTCCCCTCCTCCGCGAGGGCCGAGGCCGCCTGGTCCATGATCCCGCACGGCATGCCCACGAAGTCGTTCTCGGCCTTCTGTGCGCCCAGCGCGATCTCCATCTTGGTGAGGCCGAGCTCGTACAGCTCGTTCAGCGCCGTACCGACGACCACCTCAAGCGCCGCGCTCGACGACAGCCCCGCTCCCTGGGGCACATCCCCGTCGATCACCACGTCCGCGCCCCCGACCGGGTGCCCGGCCCCGCGGAGCACCCAGAACATCCCGGCCACGTAGCGGGTCCAGCCCTCGGCCTGGTCGAGCGTCGCGAGCGTGACCGGCTCGTCCACCTGCAACGACCTCAGCCGGATCACCTCGTCCTCGCGCGGCGAGACCGCCGCGGTCACCCCCCACGGCACCGCGAACGGCAGCACGAATCCGTCGTTGTAGTCGGTATGCTCCCCGATCAGGTTGACCCGCCCCGGCGCGTACCACACCCCGGCAGGCTCCGTTCCGTACGACTCCCGGAAAGCTTCAACAACGCGCATGATCCAACACTCCTCAACAAGGTCCACCGTTAGGGTAGCGAGTCCCTGGAACCAGGCTCCGCCAAAGGTCACATCTTGAACCCGTCCCGCCCGGCAAGTGTGCGAACAGCGCCCACGTTTGGTTGAATGCCGCAGTACGGCGTGCACGAGGGGCGGTAGCTCAGCCGGTTAGAGCAGGGGACTCATAATCCCTGGGTCGCGGGTTCGAGTCCCGCCCGCCCTACCCCTTGTGATCATGAAGAAAGCGCCCCTGACCTGCCTATTTGCAGTCTAGGGCGCTTTCGTCGTGTCCGGCTGTCCACGGCTGTCACTGATCGTTTGCGGCTGGCCGTGCCGAAGTTCCAGGGAGATCGTCAGGCTTCACCGAGCGCTTCGGAGATCCGGCGCTCGGCGGTCTCGTCCTGGCTGACGATGCACTTTGCGTAGATCTTTAGGGTTGCGTTCACGGACGCAACCCGGCGTGCCCTCCGCTCCCCGGAACGCCTCCCCGGAACAAGCGAGTGGCGGAGCACCGATGTGCTCCGCCACTCGCCCTGCCAGGTGACCTGGACCTATGTAGAACCATGCAGATCTATATGGGCCTATGCGGGCCTATGCGGGCCTTGCGCGGCCGTCGGGACCATCAGAAGCGCTGCCAGGTGTTCTTCGTGCGCTGCTGGGACACCCCGGGCTTGGAGTAGTCGCACACCCCCTGAGGGAAGGTCGTCCGCAGCCGTTCCCACTGCTCGTCGGTCCACTGCGCCGCGTAATCGTCGCGCTTCGGCTGGGTCAGCCGGCACGTGATGATGTCGGCGGTGACGTCCTCTCCCGCCACCTCCCGGGGGAAGGACGCGGTCGGGTACAGCCGCTCGCACTCGCTCGCCGGATCGCGCTCGAGTGTCTCGGCCACGAACCGCGGCTTCTCGTCGCGGGTGTTGCAGCCCTCGACCAGGGTGTTCGGCCGCGCGGTGGTGATCCGCTCGATCGGCTTGCCGCCGGGGCGGACGCCGGCGAGGTTCGTCAGCCAGTGATCCATCTGGGTCACCGCGTGCCGTACCAGCGAGCTCTCGGTGCTGAACAGCCCGTATCGGGCGTCCTCCAGCAGGCTGACGTGGTTGGCCGCGGTGCCGTTGGCCTCCTTCAGCCGTTCCCGCATGGAGAAGGTGTGGTAGCGGACGTGGATGTCGCCCCAGGACACGTCGTCCCAGTACGAGCGGTAGTCGATGATCGGCGTCCGGGCCAGCCCGCGACCGCCGCTGATCACCCGCCCGGTGCGGTAGGCGATCTTGGTCGCCTTCGGGTCGGCCTCGGTCCGCCGCGGCACGACGTTTGCGTCGGCGTCGAGGCCGCCGATGTGCTCGTTGAGGTCGAGGAACTGCTCCGGCGTGATGTTGCCATCCTTCAGGGCGCCGAGCCCGTACTGGATGCCGACGTTGTCCAGCGGCCTGCGGGCGAAGCCGGTGGCCGGGTCGGCGCCGTAGATGTTGATCGTGTGGTCGTAGACGCCGCAGCGGACGCCGGTCGGGTTGGAGATCGGGTTGTAGCGCTGCTGCTCGGGGACGATGTCGCAGTCCAGCCGCGGGTCGATCCGGTTGGCGCCCCGCGACATGGCGGACACCATGGCCGCGGTTGCGAAGCCGGAGGCCCGGCGCTTCTGCTCGTCCGTCCACGGAACCATCGTGCCGGAGGTGAAGTAGGTGTTGAGCAGCCGCGCGTCGGTGAGGAAGTTGACCGTGCTGATGCCGACCTCGGGGAACGAGCAGCCGACGACGATGCCGTCGAAGATGCCCGGGTAGTTGTCGGCGATCTGGTGGGCCTGGTACGACCCGCCCGAGCAGCCGTAGCCGATCGTGTGCTCGATCGGCCCGTGCCTCTCGACGAACAGCTCCTTCGTCATCATCGCCGACTCGGCCGCCGTGACGTCGTTGCAGTTGCTGCCGAAGACATTCAGCGAGGACGACATCAGCGCGAACCCGCGGCCGAGCATGAACGCGTCGGTGACGGTGCCGGTGCCGCTGCCCGACCGGTACCACCCGCCCGCGCAGCCGCCGCCGAGGGTGAACACGGCCCGGCCGTTCCAACCGGCGGGACGCACCGTGGGGGACGGCGCGGGCTCGGCCAGCGGGTCGTGCAGCATGCTCATCTGGACCACCGCACGGTTGGCGGTGGCCGTCTCCATCCGGACGATGAACTTGGTCAAGACGCCGAGCGAGTTCATCGTGGTGGCCAGGTCGGTGGGGTAGGCGGTGGCGCCGGCCGGCCAGCGCTTGTACGCGTCGGCGGTGGTCCGGTAGAAGTAGTCGACCCGGGGGGCGATCGTGCAGTTCGCGTCGAGCGGCTCGCCGAGCCTGCCGCCGATCACCGGGATCGCGAACGCCGCAGTCTCGCAGGCGAACGGCTGCTCGTGCGGGCCGGAGAACACCGGGCCCTGCGCGGGGTAGTTGACCAGCGTGATCGAGGCGCGCGGCCGGTGGGGCGCCTGCGCGGTGACCTCGACCGTGTTCTTGCCCTCACGCAGCCCGGTCACCAGCCCGACGAGCTCGCCGGTGCCCGGCCCGGTCTGGAAGGCCGACGTGACGTCGGTCCGGCCGTTCAACGTCACCTGGAGACTCTCGCGCGGGACGGCGCGGGGCAGCTCGATCCGGAGCAGCGAGTCGCCTCCGGTCGCCATGTCGGCCCGGCCGGAGATCGCGGAGATCCGGAGCTCGTCCGGCCCCGACTCGTCCGGCTTGGCGGTCACGGTGACCGTGACGGTCGCGGTCGAGCGCTCGGAGTCGTCGCCGACCCCGTAGGTGAACGTGTCAACGCCGACGTACCCGCGGTCGGGGGTGTAGCGGAACGACCCGTCCGCGGACGTCGTCAGGGTGCCGTGGGCCGGCTCGGACCACGCCGCCACCGCGGGCGTGACGTCGTCGGGGAAGCTGTCGTTGCCGAGCACGCCGGGCGCGTCGGCCACCAGCTCGGTCCCCTCCATGACGGTGCGGAAGTCGTCGGCGGCGGTGGGGTGCGGCGTGGGCGGTCCCTCACCAGGTGCCCGGACGACTACCTCGTACAGGCGGGCCGCGTTCGTGCTGTGCCGCGACTTCTTCGTGATCACCAGGCGGAGCGTGTCGGTCACGAGGTCGGTGCTGAACGTGACCACCGGCTTGGTGTTGTCGACCGCAGTTCCGACGGTCACCCAGCCGTCATCGGTCTGGGCTTCGACGGTGAAGTCCACCAGGACCGTGTCGGCGAAGGGGTTGGGCCAGCCGGAACCGCTGTAGATCCCGACCGTGCCGACCCGGGTCTTGGCCGGGAACTTGATCGTCAGCGTGGGGGTGGCTTCGCTCGCCGACGACATCCAGCGGGAGGACTCCGCGCACAGGCCGTCGACGGCGTTCTTCGCGCCGTAACTGGAGCTGAAGGTCGAGGACGCCGTGACGGTCGCCCCCATCGCCCGATGGCCGGTGCATTCGATGTCCGATGCCTGGGCGGAGTTCTGCGTGGTGGTCTCGGCCGACAGCGGTGCGGCAGCCAGATGGCCCGCTGCCAGCAGGGCGGTGGTCAGCAGCGCGATGACCGAGGACCTCAGGTGCATCCTCGCGGACACGACGTCTCCTCGTCTGGGGGTGGGGATGGGGGGTGGTCCGGGTGGGCGGCGCCGGCCCGCCGACCGCGTGGTCGGCGGGTCGGCGATCGCTCAGGGGCCTTCGGGGTAGACGAGGTGGACCCGGATGTTGGTCCAGTTCTGCGGGCAGTTCGCCGCCTGGCAGGTGTTGGGGGCGTGCACTCCGGTGAACTCCGGGCTTAGCTGCCAGGTCTTGCCGTAGTCGTAGGAGACCTCGAAGTAGGTGGACTCGTCGAGTTTGGCCGGGTCGAACGTGGTCCGGGCGTACATGCCGAACACCGGCGCGATCGCCTCCCAGCCGGGGGAGAACGAGGTCTTGCCGTCGATGATGTACCGCTCGTCGGTCAGCCGCTTCGGGTCGGCGCCGACCGGGCCGACGATGAGCCACTGGGGCCGGCCCATGAACGAGTTCTGGTTGAGGTCGTTGCTGAGGAACTTCACGTGGTTCGCGGGGACGATCTGGAAGCCGCCGCGGACGTTCTCGTCCCAGCTGAACCCCACGAACGGCGAGGTCGAGAAGGTCAGCGCGCCGGGGTGGTTGGTGTCCATCTGGCCGATGTGGGCGAACTCCGTGCCGCCGAAGCGCCCGGTGCCCTGGACCCGCTGGACGACGTCGGCGACCCGGCGCTTCTCACCCCGGGCGTAGCCGACGTAGATCCCGCCGTTCTTCTTGTGCGTCTTCCCCGCGACCGTGTCGCCCGCGGCCCAGTTCTCGAACTCGAGGTAGGTCGGCGAGGCGTTGCGCACCAGGGGCTGGTAGGCGGTGAAGCGCAGCTTCTGCGGGGGCGCCGCGTCCGGGTTGGCGCGGAAGTGCTCGGCGATGGGGAGCCAGGCCTGCTTCGCCTCGTCGAAGTAGGACAGCGGTGCGCCGGTGGGCAGCGAGCTCTTCCCACCGAAGATCCCCGAGCCGCCCGGGATGTCGGTGTAGATGGTGTCGGCCAGCCAGTTGCCCCAGTCGGCGCCGATGAACCGGTCGGGACGGATGTTGAGCAGGCTGGTGGTCCAGTCGCGCTCGCCGGTGGCCGGGTCGAAGTTCTCGTAGCGCAGCGGGTCGTAGCTCTCCTCCGGCCAGACCTTGGAGCGCAGCACGTAGACCGACGTGGCGAGCAGGTGTCCCGCGGTGCCGTCGACGGCACGCGAGTACTTCGACGCCCAGAAACCGTCGTTGGCCTTGACGGTGGCGGTCGCCGGCCGCTGCACGTGTCCGAGCACCGTCCGTGTGCCGTCCAGCGCGACGTGCTCGATGGCGCCGCCGGTGGAGTTGTCGATCTCGACGTGGAACTGCGCGACGAAGCGCGGATTGTTCTCCGGCTTGGCGTGTGGGGGGATCGGCGTTCCCACCATGTTGCTGATGCCCACGGGGGCGCCGCCGGGGTGGGGCGGGTTGTGCCCGAGGGACGACGCGCCGGCCGCGGAGGCGGGGGCGAGCAGTGCCACCGCCGTGAGGCTCACCCACCACAGCCGGGCGCTACGGCGTCGGCGGTTTGTCATGGTGTGGGGAGTCGCGTGCGTTTTGTCCGAGTGAACTGCTCGGCGAGCGGGAACCACGGGATGGTCCCTCCTCTTCTGGTGTTGCGCATTATCGCGGCTGTAAGTTCGGCCAGTGTTTCGACCTGATCGTCCAGCTGTCAAGATCTGGTCTTGACTGATAATGCGCATCACCACCAAGATGATGCGCATTATCGAGCTGGGTGCAGCCCCTGAGGAGGTACAGATGATCACAAAGCTGCGTGGCGCATCGCGCCTGGCGGCCGGTCTCATCGCGGTTATGGTTCTGAGCGGATGCGGCGGCGGCACCGCCGCCGGCAGTGGTGGCTCCGGCGATGACGCGAGCACTCTGCGGGTCTGGTTCCCCGGCAATCTCGCCGAGGAGGTCTCCTGGGTGAACGAGAAACTGGTCCCCGCGTTCGAGGCGGAGCACAAGGTCGACGTCCAGGTCGAGTTCGTCGACTGGGCCAACCTGGCCACGCGGCTGTCGACCGCCTTCGCCGGCGGTACCGCGCCTGACGTCTTCGGGCACGGCAACGCCGCGGCGGCCGGATACGCCGCCAATAGCCGAGTGATCGCGCTGGACGACTACCTCGCCAAGATGCCCGCCACGGACGTGGCGGACCTGACGTTCCTCGACCAGGGCAAGGTGGGCGGCAAGCAGATCATCATGCCGCTGCGCGGCTTCGGCCACCTGCTCGCCTACCGCACCGACCTGTTCCAGGAGGCGGGCCTCGACCCGGCCTCCCCGCCCGCGACGTGGCAGGACCTGCGCTCAGCGGCGGACCGGCTCGTCGTCCGCGACGGCGACTCCATCACCCGCTCCGGCGTGATCTTCCCCGCCGACGACCCGACGAGCATGTCGCAGGCGTTCGGCAGCTTCCTGTTCCAGGCCGGCGGGACCTTCGTCGACGAGGGCAGCACGAAGATCACCTGGAACTCCGAGGCGGGCAAGCGCGCGCTCGGGTTCCTCGCCGACTTCTACAACGGCCCGAAGGCGGTGGCCACCGGCCTGGGCGAGGCGACGAGCGGGGCGGGGGCACAGCACCCGCTGGTCACCGGACGTGCGGCCATGGCCGTGATCGACGAGGCGACGCTCAAGAGCATCCACGAGCAGTCTCCCGACATCGCCGCGAAGATCAAGCTGGCCCCGCCGCTGAAGGACACCACCGCGGCGTCGTTCGGCGGAGCCGGCAACGGGCTGTTCATCAGCGCCGACTCCGGCCACAAGGACCAGGCGTGGGAGTTCATCGAGTTCCTGCTCAAGCCGGCGAACGCCAAGGCGTACGTCCAGGCCGTCGGCGGCATCCCGGCGCGCGCCTCCCTGGCCGCCGACCCCGAGCTCTCCGCCCAGCCGTACATCAAGCCCTACATGGACGCCGCCGCCCAGTTCCGCGGGAACCCCAACGTCGAGACGTGGACGCAACAGCGCGAGGTGCTGGCCAAGGAGATCGAGGCCGCGCTGCGCGGCAAGGCGTCCGCCGGTGAGGCGCTCGACCGCGCGGCGTCGAAGGCCGCGGGCCTGGCGAAGCAGAACTGATCGGCCGACTCGAACGGATCTCGAACGGATGAAGCTACATCATGGTGACTGAGACCCGGCCGCCGGGAACGTCCCCCAGGCCCGATCCCGTGGCGGTACGCCGGCCGAGGCGGAGCCCGCTCCACTCGGCCCAGCGCAGAGCGGGCTGGATCCTGGTCCTGCCCGCCGCCCTCGCGCTGTCGCTGGTCACGATCATCCCGATCGGGTACGGCTTCTACCTGAGCCTGACCTCGTACAACCCCGTCGAACGCGGCGGGCCCAGGTTCCACGGCCTGGACGGCTACCTCGCCGTGCTCCAGTCCGGCGAGTTCTGGCACGCCATCTGGATCACCGTCCAGTACTCCTTCGGCACGCTGATCCTGGCCGTGCCGGCGGCCCTCGCCCTGGCGCTCCTGGTCAACGGCCGGTTTCCGGGTGTGGCTCTGTTCCGTGCGGTGCTCTACCTGCCGCGGGTGGTGCCGCTGGTGGCGGTGAGCATGATCTGGCTGTGGCTGTACTCCCACGACGGGCTGTTCAACTACCTGCTGGATCTGGTCGGGCTGCCACCGGTGAACTTCCTCACCGACGAGGACACCGCCCTGGTGTCGCTGATCGGGATGCGGGCCTGGAAGGCGCTCGGAGGCAGCATGATCATTTTCCTGGCGGGGCTCCAGGCGGTCCCGGTCTCGCTGCTGGAGGCCGCGTCCGTGGACGGCTGCGGGCGCTGGCGGACGCTGCGGCACGTGATCCTGCCGCTGCTCGTGCCGATCACGACGTACGTGGTCGTGGTCGACCTCATCTACCTCGCCCAGTCCTTCTCCGAGATCTACGTCCTGACCTCCGGAGGTCCGCTGTCCTCCACGACCGTCCTGAACATGCTGATCTACAACGAGGCCTTCGAGCACTACCGGCTCGGCAATGCGAGCGCCATGGCGTTCCTGCTGTTCTGCCTGATCTTCGGCCTCGCCTACCTCAGCATCCGCACGATGGCGAGAGGAGGCCGGCGGTGAACGTGCGAACGGCCCGGACGGCACGACCGGGTACCGGCGGGACCGGCCGGCGCAGGACGCTCCTCGCCGGGGTGGTCACCCTGCTGGTGGCGATGCCATTCGTCTGGATGGTGTCGCTGGCCTTCAAGCCGAAGACCGAGGTGTTCAGCTACCCGCCGAAGCTGCTGCCCGACCAGCCGACGCTGGACAACTTCGCGTACGTCTGGAACTCCACGAACATCCCCGGGGCGATGGCCAACAGCCTGATCGTGGCGACGCTCACGGTCGCGGGGAACTGCGTCGCGGCGACGGCGGCGGGCTACGCCCTGGCGCGGATCGACTTCCGCGGGTCGCGCCTGCTGTTCACCACGGTGCTGGGCAGCGCCATGGTGCCGTCCATCGTGCAGCTGATCCCGCTGTTCCTCATCGTCAAGGGCTTCCCGCTGGCCGGCGGCAACGACCTGTTCGGCCAGGGCGGCACCGGGCTGCTGGACTCGCACATCGGGCTCGTGCTGCCGATGCTGGTGCAGCCGCTGAACATCTACCTCGCCCGGCAGTACTTCCTCGACATGCCGGGCGAGCTGGCGGAGGCCGGCCGGCTGGACGGCGCCGGAGAACTGCGCATCTTCTGGCAGATCTACATGCCGCTGGCCCGGCCGATCGTCGCCACCATCGCCATCCTCTCCTTCACCGGCGCCTGGGAGGACTTCCTGTGGCCGCTGGTGGCGGTGTCGTCGCCGCAGATGCAGACGCTGCCGCTGGCGCTCAGCTCGTTCGCGGGCAGCGGCGTGACCCAGTACGGCCCGCTGATGGCCGGGACGTTCCTCGCGATCGTGCCCGTCCTGGTGATCTTCGTCGCGGGTCAGCGGCACTTCGTGCAGGGGCTGGGAGCGGGAGGGGTGAAGGGGTGAGTCACAGCAGACCAGTCGTGACGCTGCTCCCGCTCGACGACCGGCCGGTGAACACCGGCCACGTCGCCGGGCTGGCCGGCACCGCCGGAACCCGGCTGCGGCTCCCGCCGGCCGGGCTCCTGCCGGCACGTGGCGTACCCGCGGACATGGACGGCACGGCCCGGTGGCTGGAGGATGCCGCCGGCGACAGCGACGCCGTCGTGGTCAGCGTCAACCAGCTCGCCCACGGCGGATTCGTCGCCTCGCGGCGCACCACCGAGCCGCTGGCCCGGACGCTGGCCCGCCTGGACGTGCTGCGCCGGATCCGGGCGGGCCGGCCGGAACTTCCCGTCCATGCCTTCGTGACACTGATGCGGACCAGGAAGTCCGACGGCGCCGGGGCCGAGCCGGAGTACTGGGACCGGCACGGCCGGCGGTTCTTCGCCCTGTCCGAGGAGCTCTACCGGGCCGAACACGGACGCCCGGACGCGGCGGCGCACGCCAGGGCGGAGATCCCCGAGCCGTTCGTCGCGGACTTCTTCACCCGGCGGATGCGCCTGCACGCCATGCAACTGGCCTGCGTCGAGCTGGTGGCGGAGGGAGTCGTCGACACGCTGTCGATCCTGGTGGAGGACAGCACGGTCGAGAGCGTGTCCACGAGCGAGCGGGAGTGGCTGGAGGCCTGGATCGGCCGCCTCGGCCTGGGCGACCGGATCAGCTGCCTCCCGGGCGCCGACGAGGCCGGCGCCGTGCTGACCACGCGGGCCGCGCTGGAGCACGCCGGCCTGCGCCCGAGGGTGGCCGTCGCCTGCCTCGACCCGGACGCCCTCGGACGGATCGCGGCGTACGAGGACGTGGCCGTCCGCGACACGATCACCGACCAGGTCGCCGCCATCGGCGCGGTCCTGGTCGAGGACGCCGCCCAGGCCGACCTGGTGCTCGCGGTGCACCCTCCGGGCCTACCCCCGCGCGACTGGTGCTCCGGGCCGGACCAGCCAGAGCGGCCGGGCGACGATGCGGTGTGCCTCGCCGGACGGGCGCGCGACCTGCTGGACGCAGGGCGCCCGGTCGCGGTGGCGGACGTCGCCGACGCGAACGGCGCCGACCCCGCGCTGGTCATGGCGTTGCGCGACGCCGGCTTGCTCCGGCGCCTCGCCGGGTACGCGGCGTGGAACACCGCGGGCAACACGATCGGCAGCGCGCTGGCCCAGGGGTGCAGCCGCCTGCTGGCCGCCGACGACCGGCAACTGGCCGAGCACGCCCGCACCCTCACCCATCGTCTGCTCGACGACTGGGGGTACCAGACCTCCGCGCGGCGCGGGGTTCTCGCCGCCGGGACGGCCGTCCGACCGGACCTGGTGGAGCGGGAACTGGGCGATCTGCTCGCGGATCTCGGCCCGCCGGCCGACAAGTTTCGCATTGTGCCCGGCAGCGTGTGCTTCCCGTGGGATCGTCCGTTCGAGATTTCCTTTGAGTTGGAGCATCTCGAGGAAGGGAACGATCGCCGGTGAAGGATACACCCCGCCGCAGGCCGCGCCAGTCCGACATCGCCAAGCTGGCCGGTGTCTCGCAGACCACGGTCTCCATAGTGATCAACGGTAGGGAGTCGGACACCATACGGATCCCCCCGGAGACCAGGCAGCACGTCTTCGAGGTGGCCCGATCCCTGGGCTACGTCGTCGATCCGGTGGCGCGCAGCCTGGCCGGCGGGATGAACCGCCTGATCGGTGTCTACACGTTCGAGTCGCTGTTCCCGATGGACCATCACGACTTCTACTACCCGTTCCTGGTGGGGGTCGAGGCCGCGGCTGAGGCGCTCGGCTACGACATGCTGATGTTCACCAGCGCCACCGGCTCGGACGGCAGCAGGTCGATCTACCGCGACGGCGTCAACCGGCTGGGGCTCGCCGACGGGTGCGTGCTGCTCGGCAAGGAGACCAACCGGGACGACATCGTCCGGCTGCGGGACGAGGGGTTCAGGTTCGCGCTGATCGGCCGTCGTGACGTGCCCGGCCCCATCACCTACGTCACCGCGGACTACGCGACTGCGACCGGGGAGGTCGTCGACCACCTGGTGGGCCTCGGGCACGAGCGCATCGCCTACCTGACGGCGGCGGATCCGGGTGAACCGTCCGCCGACCGTGACACCGGGTTCTGGGCCGCCCAGAGCCGGCACGGGCTCGACACCGGCGGGCTCGTGCTGCCGGTCCGCAAGGAGGAGGGGCCGTCGGCCGAGGAGGTACGGCGGCTGCTGGAGGCCGGAGCCACCGCGTTCATCGCCCACGAGTCGGTGGTCGCGCTCCGGCTGCTCGACCTCCTCGGCGGGATGGGCGTCGACGTGCCCGGCGCGTGCTCGGTGGCCGCGCTCAGCGACCCGCCGGAGGACGTACCAGGTCCGGAACTCACCTGCTTCCGGATACCGGGGCGGGAGATGGGGATACGCGCGGTCGAGCTGCTGGTCCAGCAGCTCGAGTCGGATGAAGAGGTCGAGCCGCAGGCCGTCGCGTTGTCATGCACCTTCGTCGCTGGACAGACCAGCGGCCCAAATCGAAAGGAATCATGAGTGACCGAGTTCCGCGCAGACGTACTGGTGGTCGGTGGGGGGTTGGGCGGCGTCGCGGCCGCGCTGGCCGCGGCCGGGAACGGCGCGCAGGTGGTGCTCACCGAGGAGACGGCCTGGCTGGGCGGGCAGCTCACGACGCAGCTCGTCCCGCCCGACGAACATCCCTGGATCGAGGCCTTCGGAAGCACCGCGAGCTACCGGCGGCTACGCGACGGCATCCGTGAGTACTACCGGCGCGGGTACCCGCTGCGGTCCGCGTCGAGGTCGCTGCCGCACCTGAACCCCGGCGCGGGCCGGGTCGGCCCGCTGTGCCACGAGCCGCGGGTGGCCCTGGCGGTGATCGAGGCCATGCTCGCTCCGTGGCAGGCGGCCGGGCAGATCACCGTGCTGCGCCGGCACGTCCCGGCGACCGCCCAGGTCGACGGCGACCACGTGACGGCGATGGGGTTCCACGACCTGGAGACGGGCGGCGACGTCACCGTCACGGCCAGGTTCGTCCTGGACGCCACGGAGGCCGGGGACGTGCTGCCGATCACCGGCACCGAGTTCGCGACCGGCGCCGAGTCGCAGGCCGACACGGGCGAGCCGCACGCCGCAGCGACCGCGCGGCCGGACAACATGCAGGCGGTGTCGGTGTGCTTCGCGCTCTCGCACCACGCAGGGGAGAACCACACGATCGACAAGCCGGACGACTACGCCGCATGGCGGGCGCTGGCTCCCGAGTGGTGGCACGGCCCCCAGTTCGGCTGGGTCGCCCCGCACCCGCACACGCTGGAACCCCGGCGCTACGTCTTCACCCCGAACCCGGACGACGACCCGACGGGCATCATCGCCGACCAGAGCAAGGACCCGGGGTCGGACGAGCTGTGGACGTTCCGGCGGATCCTGGCCCGCAACCACTTCCGGCCGGGTGCGTTCAACAGCGACATCACCATCGTGAACTGGCCGATGATCGACTACCTGGGCGGGCCGGTCATCGGCGGCACCGCCGAGCAGAACGCGGCCCACACCGCCGCGGCGCGGGCGCAGAGCCTGAGCTTCCTCTACTGGCTGCAGGCCGAGGCGCCCCGGCCCGACGGCGGCTCCGGCTGGCCCGGCCTGCGGCTGCGTCCCGACGTCACCGGCACCGCCGACGGCCTGGCGATGCGCCCGTACATCAGGGAGTCGCGGCGGATCCGCGGGCAGTACCGGATCGTGGAGCAGGACCTCGCGGTGGCCGTACGCCCCGAGGGGGCCGTCTCCTACCACGACAGCGTCGGGATCGGCTCGTACCGGATCGACCTGCACCCCTCGACCGGTGGGGACAACTACATCGACGTACCGGCCTGGCCGTTCCAGGTCCCGATGCGCGCGCTGGTTCCCGAGCGCGTGCGGAACGTGATCGCCGCGGGCAAGAACATCAGCACCACGCACATCACCAACGGGTGCTACCGGGTCCACACGGTCGAGTGGACCGTGGGCGAGGCGGCCGGTCACCTGGCGTCGTTCTGCGTGGCTCGAGACACCGAGCCGCACCAGGTCACCGCGACGCCGGGCTTGCTGGCCGAGGTCCAGGAATCGATGGCCGGTCAAGGCATGGAGCTGGGCTGGCCGAATGTCACCTACTACTGAGACGGGGTTCTCGAATGCGTTTGCCCGAATCGCGGCTGGCCGTCCTGGTCAGTCTGCCGCGCAATGAGACCGCTCTCGCGGAAGCGGCGTCGCGTGCGGGAGCCGACGGCCTGAAGGTGCACACGAACGTGCGGCACCGGGCCTCGGGGACGGCCTTCGGGCCGCTGGACACCGAGCGTGAGCGGCTGCGCGGCATTCTCGCGCTCGGCGTCCCAACGGGCCTCGTCGTCGGCGCGGCCGGATCAGTGTCGATCGCGGAGATGGTCGCGGCGCGGGAGATGGGGTTCGACTACTTCGACGTCTACGCCGCCGACGCGCCCGCGGGCTACGTCGAGGCGTGCGGGCCGGTGACGCCCATGGTGGCCCTGGGGCCGGGCGACGGCCCATCCCAGGCGCGGGCCCTGGCACGGCGGGGGAGCCGGGCGCTCGAACTCTCCACGCTCGAACCCGAGAGGTACGGTACGCCGCTGACGCTGGCGACCCTGGCGAGGCTGGAGGCGGTGGCGTCGGCGGTCGACATCCCCGTCATCGTGCCGAGCCAGCACGCGCTGCTCCCGGACGACCTCGCGCTCCTCCGGGAGGCGGGCGCGGCCGCGGTGCTGCTGGGGGCCGTGGTGACGGGCGCCGACACGGCGGAGTTCGGTGCGCGGATCGCGCCGTACGTTGCCGCCGCCCTCTAGTGGTGCTTTGTTAGATCAGCCTGTTGTGGCTGGTCGGGTTGGTCGTGTGGTGGTTCGATGCGGGCGTGACCCCCGAACAGCTCGCTCATATCCTTCGGCGGTTGGAGACGTTCGCCGCTGAGGTGTTCACCCCCTTGGCCCGCTCGGATCAGCGGGCCAAGGGGATCACCTACCTGCGGGGACTGCTCTTGGACGGTCGCCGTAAGTCGATGCAGCCGATGGCCGA
>NZ_JBEOZN010000166.1:0-19271 GCF_040298085.1 Streptosporangium sp. NPDC001681
CCACCTTTCTCCCCCCCCGGTTGGGGGGGGGGGGGGCCCGCCCGGCCCCCCCCCCCCCCCCGACCCGCCTTTCACGCCTCCGTGGACGTTCGCGGCTCCTGGAGATCCTCCTGGAGGCGCTGCAGTTCCGAGCGGATGTAGTCGCGGGTGGCCACCTCGCCGACCGCCATGCGCAGGGCGGCGACCTCCCGGGTGAGGTACTCCAGATCGGCCTGGTTCCGCTCCGCGGCCCTGCGGTCGTGCTCGTTCTGGACCCGGTCACGGTCGGCCTGCCGGTTCTGGGCGAGCAGGATCAGCGGCGCCGCGTACGAGGCCTGCAGGGACAGGATCAGCGTCAGGAAGATGAACGGGTAGGGGTCGAACCGCAGCGGCGGGGGGCCGAAGGCATTCCACAGGCCCCAGACGGTGACGAAGACCGTCATGTAGACCAGGAACCTCGCGGTGCCGAGGAAGCGGGCGATCTGTTCGGAGAGCCGCCCGAACGCCTCGGGGTCGTAGTGCGGACGGAGCCGCAGGCCGGGCTGTCTGGGCTGGTCGAGGCGGTCAGCCATGCCTGTCCTCCTGCTCGCGCCAGTCCTCGGGCAGCAGGTGGTCGAGCACGTCGTCCACCGTGACGGCCCCGACCAGGCGCCCGGCCTCGTTCACCACGGGAGCCGCCACCAGGTTGTAGGTGGCCAGGTAGAAGGTCACCTGGTTCAGGGTGAACTCCGGCCTGATCGGGTCGAGGGAGGTGTCCAGAATGCTGCCGAGCAGTGTGGACGGCGGCTCGCGCAGCAGCCGCTGGAAGTGGGCCAGGCCGAGGAAGCGGCCGGTGGGCGTCTCGATGGGCGGCCTGGCCACGTAGACCTGCGCGGCCACCGCGGGAGTGAGTTCGCGCTGGCGGATGTTGGCCAGCGCCTCGGCGACCGTCGCGTTCGGCGGCAGGACCACCGGCTCGCTCGTCATCATCCCGCCCGCGGTGTTCTCCGGGTAGATCAGCAGCCGCCTGATCGGCGCGGCCTCCTCGGGCGCCATCAGCGCCATCAGCGCCTCGGCCTGCTCGGCGGGGAGGTCCTGCAGCAGGTCGGCCGCGTCGTCGGGGTCCATCTCCTCCAGCACGTCCGCGGCCCGGTCGGGGGAGAGCCTGCTCAGAATGCTGATCTGATCCCGTTCGGGGAGCTCCTCCAGCACGTCGGCGAGCCGTACGTCGTCAAGGGCCGCCGCCACCTCGACCCGCCGCTTGTCCGGCAACTCGTGCAGTGCCCCCGCCAGGTCGGCGGCGCGCATCGACTCGAAGGCGACCAGCAGGTTGGCGGCGCCCTGGTCCTTCTGGACGGCGCCGAAGCCGTGCACCTCGGCCCAGTCGACGACTCTGGTCGCGCCGCGCCGGCGCAGCCCCATGCCGGGCGTGCTCGGGACCACCGCCACCTTGGTGACCAGCCACTCGGCGCGCCTGGTCCGCTCCATGGCCAGGTCCAGGACCGTCATCCGCTCGCCGTCGACCTCCACACCGAGGTCGAGCAGTTCGGCGACGGCCAGGGTCTCGGTCGCCCGCTGCTCGAACCTGCGCATGTTGAGCTGGCCGCTGAAGACCACGGAACCCGTCTGGGCGGACCGGATCCGGGTGATCGGCAGGAAGACCCGGCGCCGGGGCTGCACCTCGACGACCAGCCCGTGCACATGCGGCGGCGCGCTGCCGGCGATGGCCACCACCACATCACGGACCCGGCCGATCTGGTCCCCGGCGGGGTCGAAGACCGGGGTACCGGCGAGACGCGCGATGAAGATCCTCACATTTGAAGCGTAGGCCGCGTCTCGGGCCTACCCGCTGCTGCCACGCTCCCCGGCTCACATGCCGGAATCGATTTGCTGGCCGGTATCCCGACATGACAGCATCAAAGGCGCACAACGGTAATTACGGGAATGGTGTTTCATGAGACGTGCAGGACTGCTGATCGCACTCGCGTCGGCCCTGTGTTTCGCCTTCTCGGGTTCCATGGCCAAATACGTGGGCGCGGCCGGGCTGGCCCCGCTGGAGGCGGTCTGGGTACGGATGGCGGGTGCCGGGCTGCTGCTCGTCGCCGTCCTCGCGCTCGCCAAGCCCTCGGCCCTGCGCATCCCCCGCTCAAGGCTGCCGTTCCTCGGGGTGTACGCGGTGGTCGCGGTCGCCGGGGTGCAGGGGCTCTTCTTCCTGGCGCTGACCCGGCTGCCGGTCGGCGTCACCCTGCTGATCGAGTACACCTCGCCGGTGCTGGTGGTGCTCTGGGTACGGTTCGTCCGGCGGGTACGGCTGCCCCGGGTGGCCTTCGCCGGTGCCGCCGTCGCGGTGGTCGGGCTCGCCGTCGTGGTGGAGATCTGGGCGGGACTCGCCCTCGACCCGCTGGGCCTGCTCATCGCCTTCGCGGCGACGGCGTGCTGCGCCGGATACTTCCTGCTCAACGACAGCTTCGGCGACGAGATCGATCCGCTCGGGCTGGTCGCCTGGGGGCTGTTCGGCGCCGCCGTGGCGCTCATCCCGATCTCTCGTCCCTGGGACATTCCCTGGGCGGCGCTCGGCACGGTGGTCACCCCGCCGGGTGGCTACCCGCTGCCGACTGCCGTGGCGCTGGTCTTCCTGATCGTGGTCGCCACGGTCATCGCCTACATCTTCGGCGTTCTCGCCATCCGCCGCCTGTCGGCCGCCGTCGGTTCCACCGTCGCCTCGCTGGAGGTCATCGCCGGGGCGGTGGTCGCCTGGATCCTGCTGGGCGAGGCGCTCGGACCCTTCCAGGTCGCGGGTGGCGTGATCGTCCTGATCGGCGCCTACCTGGCCCAGCGGGCCACCGCCATGCTGCCCGCCCCCGTCTCGGAGGTCAGGGAACCGGCTCGGGTGGGGTGAGCCGTATCACCTGGGAGCCGGTTGCCCAGCGCTCCACCAGCCTCGCGCCGTCGGGGGCGTTGAGCCGTTCCTTGGCGAGCGCGGCCACCGCGTCGGCGGCCTGCGTCTGGTCCATCACCTCCACGCGGGCGTCGAAGGCCACCAGGCGCCCGCCGTTGTCCTTGCTGCGCAGCGTCACCCGGACCTCATCGGCCTCGGCCAGCCCCGGCAGCGGTTGCTCGCCCCCGCCGGTGACCAAGTAGATCGCACCGTCGTACCAGGTGTGCCAGGCCAGCCGGGGCCGGTCCAGCGACAGCCACAGGACGCTCGACTTCTTGGCGCCCTCCTCGATCACACCCATGAGACGAATGTACGGCCTGTTCCTCCCCTTGGGGTGGTACAGGCCGTACGCGCCGTGAGGTCAGCGCCGGGAGAGCTTCCAGGCGGCCGGGAGCAGCCCGGCCGCGATGGCGATCTTGAGGGCGTCGCCGAGCAGGAAGGGCAGCACGCCCACCGCGAGGCCGGTGGCGAGGTCGGTCTGGGCGACGGCGATGAGGACCGGCAGGCCGAAGGCGTAGATGACCAGGTTGCCCAGGATCATCGTGCCGACGGTGCGCGGGACGGTGCGGTCGCCGCCGCGCTCGGCGAGCTT
The DNA here is from genome assembly GCF_040298085.1 of Streptosporangium sp. NPDC001681. NCBI lineage: Bacteria > Bacillati > Actinomycetota > Actinomycetes > Streptosporangiales > Streptosporangiaceae > Streptosporangium > Streptosporangium sp. NPDC001681. Next base: position 3,489 of record NZ_JBEOZN010000166.1, read on the forward strand.
GCCGACCACGGCCGCGGCGGCGATGAAGCCGATGACGTACCCGAAGGACGCGCCGCCGAAGCCGGAGGTGCCGCCGGCGAACCACGGCACGCCCGCGAGACCGGCCAGCAGGTAGAGCGCCATGCTCAGCGCCGCGCGGTTCATGCCGAGGGCCGCGCCGACCAGCACGACCGCGAAGGTCTGGCCGGTGACCGGGACGGGCGAGCCGGGCAGCGGGAGGCTGAGCTGCGCCGCCAGGCCCGTCAGGGCGGCGCCGCCGACCACCAGCGCGACGTCGCGGGTACGGGAGCCCGGGATGAGGTCGGACAGTACGGCGGGCCTGGTCACCGAGGAAGCGTTTGCCATGGTGCGTGTCTCCTTTGCAGGTTCTTGACGCTCATTCTTGTGAGATCTCCGGCAAAAGCCCTGCGAGATCGCCGCCAAGAACAGGGGGAGGTCTTTGTTCGGACGCCATAGCGCCGCCCGGCCGCCGGTCTGCTTTCCCGCGGGCGCTAGCGTGTGCCCATGCGTTCTCGGCGTTCATGTCTCGCGGTGCCCGGCAGCAACCCCCGATTCCTGGAGAAGGCCCAGGGGCTCCCGGCCGACGAGGTCTTCCTCGATCTGGAGGACTCCGTCGCGCCCCTCGCCAAGGAGGGGGCGCGCAAGAACATCGTGGCGGCGTTGCGCGAGGGCGACTGGTCGGGCAGGACGAGGGTCGTCAGGGTCAACGACCTCGGCACCCAGTGGACCTACCGCGACGTCATCGAGGTCGTGGAGGGCGCGGGGGAGTTCGTCGACTGCCTGATGCTGCCCAAGGTGGAGGACGCGGCCCAGGTGATGTGGCTCGACACGCTGCTCACCCAGATCGAGAAGGCGAACGGCCTCACCGTCGGCAGGATCGGCATCGAGGCCCAGATCGAGAGCGCCAAGGGCCTGGTGAACGTGGACGCCATCGGCGGCGCGTCCCGGCGCCTGGAGACGCTCGTCTTCGGCCCGGCCGACTTCATGGCCTCGATCAACATGCGGACCCTGGTGGTCGGTGAGCAGCCGCCCGGCTACACCGAGGGCGACGCCTACCACTACATCCTGATGCGCATCCTGATGGCCGCCCGGACGCACGGCCTGCAGGCCATCGACGGCCCCTACCTGGCGATCAAGGACCTGGACGGCTTCCGCCGGGTGGCGGGCCGGGCCGCGGCGCTGGGGCTCGACGGGAAGTGGGTGCTCCACCCGACCCAGATCGAGGCCGCGAACGAGGTGTTCTCGCCGTCGCAGGAGGACTACGACCACGCCGAGCTGATCCTCGACGCGTACGAGTACTACACGACGGTCGAGAGGCGCGGCGCGGTCATGCTCGGCGACGAGATGATCGACGAGGCGTCCAGAAAGATGGCGCTGGTGGTGGTGGCGAAGGGCAGGGCCGCCGGTCTCGCACGAACCACGGCCTTCACACCGCCCACGGCCTGACACCGCGGGGGTCACATGTCGGCGGCCACATGTCGGCGGTTGACATGAGGTGAGCCGGGGGTTTCACGGGTCTCGTCGGGCTGGTGTGTTTCAGGATTTTTATAGACAAATCATGATAATCCGGGCGCCCGGCTGATAAATCTGACTAGAGAGGTCTCGTCATCGCGGCCGGGACGTGTTGCTCTTGACTGTGTACGGCAGAGGTGCGGCCGGTCAGCCGCAGGAGGTGATCGTTTCCGGAGAACGGGGTAGTAGTAGGGTCGCGTGCGATTTGCCGCATCCGTAGGGGTTGCGGCCTACCGTTACGGAGACGACTGGAACGGTCCGGGGTGCTGACTCCGGGCTGAAACGGGCTTCCTGCGAGGAGGTGCTGAGCGTGGCCTCGGGCCCCCACGACCCGCGCTCGCGAGAGTGGCCGGCGGATGACGGCGGCGTTCACGACGATGCCATGCGTGCAGGTGGATCCCAGGAGCCACACGCATCCCCGCCGACGATCCAGCACTCCCCGCCGGGTCCCTCCAGCGACGACGCGCGCGGGCTCTCCATGGCCTCCCCGTGGATGCTCCCGCCGTTCGCGGCGCCGACCCCGGACGACGGCGAACCGCCCCGGGCCCGCCCGGAAGGACTCGGCGGCGAGCGGCGCCGTCCGTACGCCCAGCCCTACGCCCCCACCCCTCAGCCCGCCGGGCAGTCGTCCCCGGCGGAACCCCCCACCCCCGACCACCCCGCCACCGATCACCTCGCCGAGGAGCCCGTGGAGGAACGGGGTACGGGGCAGGGCCGCCACGCCGTACCGGAGCGAGGGCGTCCGCGCCTGGTGGACCGCCCTGACCTCCTGGTCGCCTCGGGGCCGACGCCCGAGCGCAGGGGCAGGAGGAGGGCGGACCGGCCCGATCTCCTGGTCGCCTCGGGGCCGGCCCGCGAGCGGGGCAAGGACGGGCGGACAGCGCCCCCGCAGCCCCCACAGCCCCCGCCTCCCGCGCCCGAGGACCGGATCAGAATGGGACCGAGCATTCCGGCGACGCCGGAACCGGCGCCCACTCCGGAACCCGGCTCGACACCCGGGCCGACCCCCGAATCGGAGCCGGGGCCCGAGACTGAGGGGCCCGGCACGCCCGTCGAGGACGATTTCGAGCCCGTACGCCGGGTGGGGCGCCCGCCCGGTGGCAGACCCGCCAGGCCCGACCTGCTCGTCGCGGAGGGCCCGCCCGGCAGGCGGGGCCCCAACGGCGGGCGGCATCACCGCTCGGCCGCCGCGCCCTCCGCGGTACGCCGGTCCAGCCCGACCAGGCGCAGGCGTGGCAGGGGCCTGGTGATCCCGTTCCTGATGGTCATGGTCCTCACCGTGGCGGTCGGTGGCGGCCTGGCCCTGTGGGGCTGGGTGAGCAGCCCGTTCGCCACCGGTCTCCGGCTGGTCGGCGACGAGGTGGGCTCGGGCGACGAGAACTTCGTGCCGCGGGCCGGTGTCGGCGGCAACGGCTCCAACCAGGTTCTCAACGCGGTGGCCTCGGTGGGCTCCGTCATGGTCGCGGTCGGCAGCGACACCACCAGCCCGGTACCCAGACCGCTGTTCCTGGTCTCTCCCGACGGCGGCACGACCTGGCAGCTGGGCAGGATGGTCGGCCCGGTGGGGTACGAGACGGGGCCGACCACGGTGGGCCGGGTGGCGGGCGGTGACGGTCGCTGGCTGGCGGCGGGCAACGACCCTCTCGGCTCGGGGCACGGCCTGTGGACCAGCTCCGACGGCTACAGCTGGACCGCCGTCGACCCCGCTGAGCTGGACGCCTTCGCGCGCGGGGACAAGATCATGGACCTGGCCAGGACCGACTCGGGCTTCGTCGCGGTCGGCGCGGCCGTGCTGGACGACGGCACCACCGGGGCCGTCGCCTGGGTCTCTCCCGACGGGCGCGCCTGGAAACGGGTGGCGACCCGGGAGATCGGCATGCCGGACAAGGTGCGGGGCATCAAGGCGGTCGTCGCCAGGGGGAACGCCGTGGTCGCGCTGGCGGACCCGGCCCAGGGGCAGTCCACCTCGGTCATCCTGCGTTCGGCCGACGGAGGCGGGAGCTGGCAGCGGACCGGTACCGCGCTCAACGACGTCATCCCCGAACCGGGCGCGCTGGCCGTGGCCGGCGGGGGGTTCGTCCTCGTACCGACCCAGCAGCGCAGCGACAAGGGCGAGGTCCGCGTCTACTGCTCGCCCGAGGGCGCCGACTGGAAGGCCTGCGGGACCATCACCGGCCTGGGGTCCGACGGTTCCGGCGTCAGGCGGCTGGCCTCTTCCGCGGCGGGGGTGGCCGCGGTCGTCGAATCCGGCTTCGAGCGCTACACGGTCCACACCAGCTCCGACGGCCGGGACTGGAGCAAGACCACAGACCTCGGCGAGGTACCGGGCTCGCTGCGGGCGCTCGCCCTGTCCGACACCGGCACCCTCGTCGTCGGCGGCGACGAGCGTGCCGCCGACGTGGACAACAGGGTGGTGCTCATCACCGCGCCCAAGGGCGGAGAACCGAGGCCGGTCTCCCTTGGGGGTATCGAGGGCCTGGCCAGAGCCGCCCGCGAGACGGCCAGGGTGGCCGCGGGCGACGGCAAATTCGTCGCGGTGGGCGCCGTCTCAGGCGATGCCGGGATCTGGACCAGCACGAACGGCGAAAGCTGGAAGGCGGGCGGCCCGGCGCAGCTCCTCGGCGGCCCGAGGCGGCAGGCGCTCGCCGACGTCGCGCACGGCAGGCGGGGCTGGCTGGCCGCGGGCAGCACGATGACCGACGCCTCCTCCACCGAGCCGCTGCTGCTCACCTCCTCCGACGGTGAGAACTGGCGCAGGGTTCCGGTGCTGGGCCCCCTCGCCCCGGCGGGCGACCACGACTTCCTCGCTCCGCACGCGGTGGCGGCGGGCCCTTCCGGTTACGTCATGGCGGGCGAGGACCGCGGCCCCGCCGCCACCGTGCCCGTCCTGTGGTTCTCCGCCGACCTCAAGCGCTACTCCAGGGCGGCCAGGCTTCCCGCGGGCGGTACGGGCGTGCGGCTGCACGACGTCTCGGCGACCTCGTCCGGATACGTGGCCGTCGGCGGCTCCGGCACCGCCGAGCGCGAGACCGGCGTGGTCTGGGTGTCGGCCGACGGGGTCAACTGGAGCGCGCGCAAGCCGGTCCTGCCCCCGGGGGCGACGTCGGCGGGGCTGCGGCACGTGGTCCTGTACGGCGGGGACATCGTCGCGGCCGGCACGGCCAGGACGGAGGACGGCCAGAAGGCCTTCGGCGCGGTGTCCGCGGACAACGGGACGAGCTGGGAGTTCTCCTGGCTCCCCGGGGACACCGCGTCCGCCGTGCAGGATCTCGCCGCGACGCCGGAGGGCGTGGTGGCCGTGGGCTGGTACGGGGTTCCAGGCGAGGGCGACAGCGCGGCCTGGACCTCGGAGGACGGGCTGAACTGGCAGCTCCACACCCCCAGCCAGGGCAGGCTGGACGGCGACGGAGCCCAGTGGCTCGGCGCGGTGGCGGTCCTGGGCGGCCAGGTCGTGGCCCTGGGCCGCTCCACCACCTACAGCGCGGACCACCTCACCCTGTGGCGCTCCAAGCTCACCTCGACACGGTGAGGTGGACCTCGCGCCGCTCACTCCCGCGCGATGACCGCCCACTCGACCAGCGCGTCCAGCAGGCCGGGGGTGAGCGGGAGCCGCTGTAGCTCCGCGCGGGTGACCCAGCGGACGTCCGCGGCGTCGTCCCCGGCGGAGAGCGTGCCGCCGGAGACCTCGGCCAGGTAGTCGCGGATCTCGTAGCGGGCACCGCCGGGGCCTGGGCGGTCGACGGTCCCCGCCAGGCGCCCGGGGACGACGGTCAGGCCGGTCTCCTCCAGAACCTCTCTGATGACCGCCTCGGGGTCGGACTCGCCCGGCTCGACCCGGCCGCCGGGGATGGACCACAACCCCATCCCGGGTGGCCTGCCGCGACGGACCAGAAGCATCCGCCCCGAGCCGTCGAGGATGATCGCCCCCACACAATTTACGCGCACGTGAACAACATTACGGCGTGATAACGACCAGGCCTCTTGACGGATGGGCCGTCGAAGAAGCAGCGTGGGTAGGCGTGAAAGCCGCCCCTACATGCCCACGCTGTTTCGGCCCGCTACGTCCGCCGAGTGCTTGGTCAAGCTCCTGGAGATGCGGTCCCCACGGTGATGTGCTGCCGTTTCAGCCACCCATACCTCCCTCCGCCGCCGCGGTGGAGGCCATCACCCGTATCTCCCGCGTCCCCGTCTGGGTCCCGTGGCCGCTGCCCACGGGGTGGCTGGTCACCGGGTTCGCCCACGTGGGTGACGAGCGCAGCGGCGTACGGGCCACGGTGGTCGCGGTCTCCGGACCTTCGCTGACCTACGGGCCCGCCGATCTGCTGCTCATCGCCGAGGAGCCCGGGGTCGGGCTCGGCGCGGCGTTCGCCGGGTTGGAGAGCACCGATCCCGGCACCGGCTTCGACCAGGGCCCGCCGCACGCCAAGATCGAGGTCAAGGGCCATCCGGCCGCCCTGTGGTGCGTCACCGCCGCCTGTGACCGGGCCGTCTACGTGGGCGAGGCACTGGGGAACTGGCTCTGGGCGGTCGTGTGGCCCGCCGAGGCCGGCTACCTGATGACCCTGGCCGAGCTGTCCCTGCGCGATCTGCGCGACCACGACCAGACTCTCGACCTGCCCTTCGGGGCGTTCTCCCCGCGCCTGGAGGCCCCGGCCCCCTGACCGCCCGCCCGGCATTCGAACCTTTGACCGTTCCGTCCGGACCGGAGGGTGGGGAGAGGCAGTAAAGTTCGGAAGCGTGACAGCGCGTATCGAGCGAGTGGTGACCGAGGGCGTCGTTGATGTCGACGGCGTCGAGCACAAGGTCGAGAACAACACGTGGATCCTGGGTGACGACGAGGATGTCATCGTCATCGACCCCGCGCGCGACGCGGAGGCGATCCTGGAGAAGGTCGGCGAGCGGGAGGTGCTGGCGATCATCTGCACCCACGGCCTGCCCGACCACGTGGGCGCGGCCATCGAGGTCGCGGCCAGAGACGAGGCGGTGATCGCCCTCCACCCCAAGGACAGGCCGCTGTGGCGACTGACCTGGCCGGACACCTGGCCGGACATCGACATGGAGGACGAGGGCCTGTTCGAGGTCGGCGGTGTCCAGTTGGAGGTCATGTCCACCCCGGGCATCTCCCACGGTGGCGTCTCGCTTTACTGCGAGGCCCTGGAGGCGGTCTTCACCGGCAAGACCCTCCAGGCCGACGGCCCCGGCAGGGTCGGCGGTGAGTATCCCGCCCTGGCCGACCAGCTGACCGCCATCGGCGGACGGCTGTTCACCCTGCCCCACGCCACCCGGGTGCTGCCCGCGCACGGCGAGGAGAGCACGATCGGCGACTTGGAGCCTCAGTTCGACGCCTGGCTCTCCGGCTCGCTGACCCGAGGGGCGCAGGAGCAGGAGGAGGGACCGCTGACCGACGGCACGCGCGCGGCGGGGATCCGGCTGAACCTCCGGGACGAATAGCCCTCGATGGACCAGCTTCCCCTGGAGGGCATGCCGCGGCGGCTGTATGCCTGCACGCCGTCGCGGCTGAACAGCTGGCTGGACTGCCCCCGGCGCTACCGGTTCACCTACCTGGATCGGCCCGCGCCGCAGAAGGGCCCGCCGTGGGCGCACAACAGCGTGGGCGTCAGCGTGCACAACGCCCTGGCCGCCTGGTGGCGCGAGCCGTACGAGCGGCGTACGCCCGAGGTCGCCGTCACCCTGCTCACCAGGGGATGGATCAGCGAGGGGTTCCGCGACGCGGAGCAGTCGGCCGCCTGGCGTGACCGGGCCGGGGAGATGGTCCGCGGGTACGTGGCGGGCCTCGACCCCGCCGCGGAGCCGGTCGGTGTCGAGCGCACCGTCGCCACGCGCACCTCCGTCGTGGCCCTCTCCGGCCGGGTGGACCGGCTCGACCGGCGCGGCGAGGAGCTGGTCGTGGTCGACTACAAGACCGGCCGGCGTCCGCTGACCACCGACGACGCCCGTTCCTCGCTCGCGCTGGCGGTCTACGCCATCGCCTCCTCGGCGATGATGCACCGCCCCTGCCACCGGGTCGAGCTCCATCACCTGCCGACCGCCTCCGTCGTGGAGTGGGAGCACACCGACGAGTCGCTGGCCCGGCACCTTGGCCGAGCCGAGGAGATCGCCGTCGAGGCATCCGAGGCCGACGAGCGTTACCGGGCATGGTCGGCCACCCGCCCCGGCAGGACCGGCTCGGCCGCGTCACGGACCAGGGGCATCGGCCGGACCCCGCCCCCGGTGCCGCCCGAGGTCGAGGCCTCCTTCCCGCCCCGTACGGGCCCGCTGTGCTCGTGGTGCGACTTTCGCCGCCACTGCCCCGAGGGCCAGGCCGCGAGCGGCGACCGCGAGCCGTGGGACGCCCTCGCGGACTGACCGCGCGGCGCGTCGTCAGGCGGTGCGGGGCAGCCGGTCCGGCCAGCGGCGCGGGTCGGTCAGCCCCCTGAGCCCCTTGCTCAGGTCGTAACCCGCGGCGCCGAGCCGCTCGCGGGAGGCCCCGAGCATTTCGCGGGTGCCGGGGGTGAACGCCCGGTCGTGGACGTGTTCGGGAAGCGAGTTCATGGTCAGCCGGAACGCCCTCAGCGCCGCTGTCACCATGCTGGGCGGCACCTCGGGCAGCACGCCGTACATCTGTCTGGCCCAGTCGGGCAGAGAGTAGTAGCAGAGCGCGCCGAAGGGGAAGTAGGCGGGTTTGCCGGGGGTGAGGGCACGCAGCTCGGCGGGCAGTCGCGGCCAGAGCAGGAAGCGCACGGTGGAGGCGGCCTCGGGGGTGACCCTCAGCGCCGGGCGGACCGAGGCGAGGTAGCCCTCCAGCTCCGCCAGGGAGCCGGGCACGTCCTCGGCGTGCAGGCCGACGTAGGTGGCGCTGCGGCGCTGCTCGGCCAGGTAGCGGTCGGCCTGGCGGTCGCTGAGCCCCAGGCCCGCCCGGCGTGCCACGGTCAGGTAGGAGGAGACCTCCGCGCAGTGCACCCAGAGCAGCAGCTCCGGGTCGTCCACCCGGTGGGTACGGCCGGTGTCGGGGTCGTTGATGCGGAGCCGCCGGTGGATTCCCCGGACGCGACGGCCGATCTCGTCGGCCTCCGCGGGGCTGCCGAAGGTGACCCTGCCCACGAAGTCCGCCGTGCGGCGGAGCCTCCCGAACGGGTCCTGCTGGAAGTTGGAGTTCTGCCAGACGCCACGCATAGCGAGGGGATGCAGGGCCTGGAGCATGAGGCCGCGGACCCCGCCGACCCACATGGAGCGGTCGATGTGCACCAGCCAGGTCGCGGTGTGCGGAGGCTGGACGACGATGTCTTCGATGCTCGCCATAGTAAGTAAATCATTACATGGCATTCGACGACGCGTCCAACAGGGGGCGCGTTAGCGGGAAACCCCAGGTCAGCTTCTTGACCGGCCCTCCGCGGCGTTCCAGAAACGGATGAGCGCGGCGGCCGTGGTCTCCGGGGCCTCCACCGCGGGGGAGTGGGCCGCGCCGGGGACCACCACGCAGTCGGCGTCCAGCCGGCGGGCCATCTCCGACTGCATGTGCGGCGGCCAGCCGTCGTCGTGCTCGCCGTACAGGACCAGGGTGGCGACGTCGACCTGGGTGAGTTCGTCGCACCGGTCAGGCGCGGAGAGCACCTCCTCGGTCATCGTGTACATGCCGGTGGGCGAGTTGGCGAACAGTCGCTTGCGCAGGAAGGCGATGATCTCGTCGGAGACCCCGGCGGACAGGGCCTCGGGCTCCATCCGGTTGTGCCACAGGTGCTCCAGCCCGAGGTCGGGCAGTTCCGAGATCATGATGCGGCCCGCGTGCTCGCGGGGCCCGACGATCGCGGCGGGTCCGGAGCTCATGAGCGTGTAGGACCCGAACCGGGTACGGCCGTCGATGACCGCCTCCCGGGTGACCAGGCCGCCGAAGGAGTGGCCGACCAGGTGGATCGGGCCTCCGTGGCCGATCACCTGGGCCAGGACGTCGACGTCGTTGCCGAGCGCGGCGCAGGTGTAGGCGCTTCTGTCGTCGGGGCCGTTCGACTCGAACTGGCCTCGCATGTCGATCGCGATGACCTGGCGGCCCGACTGGGCGAGCGTCTGCAGCACCGCGATGAAGTCTTCCTTGCTCCCCGTCAGACCGGGGACCAGCAGGGCCGGCCAGCGCTCAGGGATGCCGCTGACGGGCAGGGCCTCCAGGGCGGCGAAGGTGCCCACCGCCGTCTCGATCTGGCGAGAACGGACGCCAGGAGGCATGGTCAGAAAACGCGGCGTACTCACGTAGCCCCACGATACCTCTCTTTTGACGTCCTCCCCCGGCTCGAAAGCCGGGGATTCCAGCACCCGACCTGCGGGTCGGGTCTGCCGGTTCGCGGTTCACCGGCCCGGACGATCCCGAAGCCTCCCCGCGCGGACACGGCACGTCCTGCCGCGTTCGGAGAAACAAGATTCGCTTGGCTGTCGCGGAACATTCCAACCCTATCGAGCCGCACCCGCGCGACGAGAGAGAACCGAGAGGTGCCTCCTCGCCGCGCCGGCGGACGGAGCATCCGCCCTGGCAGTCCGGTGAAAGCACTCCGTGCGTCCGGGAGCGCGAAAAGGGGCGCCACCGTTATGGTCGCACCCCCTTTTCAAGACCTGCACCGCTAGTTCGGGCGACGAACTCCTCGTTGCTGGCCGCGCATCTGCGGACGGCGGCGGCTCTGCACGCGCTCGGAGGCCGCCGAGGGGGCGATCTCGTCGTCGTCCGACGCCAGGTCCGGAGACTTGAAGATCACCGCGAACGGGCTCGGCGGAATGATCTTCTCGGGCTGCGGCCGGGGCCTGGAGACCTCCGCCGCGGGCTCGTCGTCCCAGTGTTCGGCCACGTCGTCCTCCACGCCTGCGGTGAACTCCGCCACCGGCTCCTCGTTCCACGCGGGGGTCTCGGCCACCTGCTCGCGCCTGGCACGGCGCTGCCTGCGGACCGGCTCGTCCGTCGCGGAATCGGGATGAGCCGAAGCCCCGGACTCCCCGACGAGGCTCACCTCGGGGTTCAGCCCGGCCCTGCGGGCACGGCCCCGGCGGGGCGCGGCCTCGGCGGCGTACTGGTCGTCACGGCTGTCCTTGCGGGGTGCCACGTCCGTCTCCACCTCAGCGATCTCGACGACAGGGGACTCAGCGGGCTGGACCTCCTCGGCCGTGACCGGCGCGGAGATCTCCTCACTGGTACGGCCGCCGCGAGTGCGACGGCGCTCGCGGGACGTGCGTGCCGGACGCTCACGACGCTCCTCACGATCGTCCTCACGCCCCTTGCGGGGAGAGCGGGAGCGGATTCGCCCGGTCTCGCCGAGATCCTCGACCTCCTCGGCGGCCAGGCCCGCCCGGGACCGGTTGGCGCGCGGCAGCACGCCCTTGGTGCCCTCGGGGATGCCCAGATCGCTGAAGACGTGCGGGGAGGTCGAATAGGTCTCGACCGGCTCGGGGAAGGGGAGCGAGAGCGCGTTGTTGATGACCTTCCAGCGAGTGAGGTCCTCCCACTCGACGAAGGTCACCGCGACGCCCGTCTTGCCGGCCCGGCCGGTGCGACCGATCCGGTGTACGTACGCCTTCTCGTCCTGCGGGCAGTCGTAGTTGACGACGTGGGTGACGTCGTCGACGTCGATGCCGCGCGCCGCGACGTCCGTCGCGACCAGCACGTCGATCTTGCCGTTGCGGAAGGCGCGCAGGGCCTGCTCGCGCTGGCCCTGGCCGAGGTCGCCGTGGACGGCCGCGGCGGCGAAGCCGCGCTCCTTGAGCTGCTCGACGACCATGTCGCAGGCGCGCTTGGTCTCGCAGAAGATCATTGTGAGCCCGCGGCCCTCGCACTGCAGCAGGCGGCCGACGATCTCGATCTTGTCCATCCGGTGCGTGCGCCAGACGAACTGGGTCGTCTGCGGGGTCGCCTCGGCCTCGGCGTCGTTGTTCTCGGCCCGCACGTGGGTGGGGCGGGTGAGGTAACGCCTGGACAGGGCGACGATCTCGCCCGGCAGGGTCGCGGAGAACAGCATCGTCTGCCGCTCCGCCGGGATGAGCTTGATGATGCGCTCGATGTCGGGCAGGAAGCCCAGGTCGAGCATCCGGTCGGCCTCGTCGAGGACGAGCGTCCCGATCTGGCTCAGGTCGAGGTGCTTCTGCTTGACCAGGTCGAGCAGGCGGCCCGGAGTGCCGACGATGACGTCGACGCCCTGCTTGAGCGCCTCGATCTGGGGTTCGTAGGCGCGCCCGCCGTACACGGTGAGGATCCGCGAGCCGAGCTTGCCGGCCGCCGTCACGAGGTCCTCGGTGACCTGAACGGCGAGCTCGCGGGTCGGTACCACGACCAGCCCGCGGGGCTTCTTGCGGTTCTTCCTCGGCTTGCCGACACGCTGCAGCATCGCCACGCCGAAGGCGTAGGTCTTGCCGGTGCCGGTGCGCGCCTGGCCGATGATGTCCTGGCCGTTGAGGGCCAGGGGGAGTGCCATTTCCTGGATCGGGAACGGCGCGATGATGCCCTCGGTCTCAAGGGCATCGGCGATCTCTGGGGTGACTCCGAGGTCTCGGAACGTCGTCAGCTTGGCCTGCCTAAATCTCCGTTGAAGGCAGGACTGCCGGGACCACGGGCAGAAAACGTGTTCCCCGTGCCGGGTCCTCGCGGAAGGTCCAGCCTTCTCATGTCATCAGCGACCGCTGCGGCGTCACGCCGACTTTTGGGGGCGTCCGAGAGTGGATATCCCGGATTAACACGGTGCGGTCGCACTTTCACAGAGCAGTGTACTCGATACCACAACGGAGAACCGATTTCTTCGTATTCCCGGTGAATCGCGAGGTCGATCAGATCGTAGGCTGCCTCCATGAGCGATTCCCCTCCCGGTGTCTCCGACCTGCTCGGTGTTCTCGCCTACGCCGAGCTGACGGCGTTCCTCAGGCTCGCCGAGGACGCCACGCGGTATGCCCCCTCGCTGACCGACCGGGCGGCTCTCGGCGGCCTCGCGGCGGCCGAGTACGCGCACTTCGAGCTGCTCCGCGACCGGCTGGCCGACCTCGGGGTGGATCCCGAGGAGGCGATGGCGCCCTTCGTGGGGCCACTGGACGACTGGCATGCCCAGACGGCCCCGGGAGACTGGCTGGAGGCTCTGGTGAAGGCGTATGTGGGCACGGGGATCGCACTCGACTTCTACCGCGAGGCGGCCATCGGTGTGGACGACCGGACGCGGAACCTCGTGGAGGAGGTTCTCGCCGACGAGGGACGGTCGCAGTTCGCCGTCGAGAGGGTCGGCGCGGCGCTCCAGAAGGACCCCAAGCAGGCGGGGCGGCTGGCGCTGTGGGCCAGGCGGCTGGTCGGGGAGGCACTGAGCCAGGGACAGCACGTGGCCGCGGCCAGACCGGAGCTCGCGGCGCTGCTGGTGGACGCGGCGGGGGAGGACATCGGCCGGATGTTCGCCCGGCTGACCGAGAAGCACGGCAACCGGATGGCCGCTCTGGGGTTGTGAACCGCCGGCTCCGAGTCTCCGGTATGGGGACCGGATGGCCGTCCGGGGCGTGTCACCGGCTGTGCGGCCGGTTTTCCGGATCCCGGCTCCCGCTACGGGGCCGGATGGCCGTCCGGGGGCGTGTCCTCCGCCCCCGGACCGGCCGCTGGATCGACCCAGGCTCTGTTCGCCGGGGGCGGAGCAGGGGAACCGGTCCCGCGGATCAAGGCGCGTGGGGCGCCGAACAGCGGTAGCGTGCGAGACATGAGGGCCTCGCGCCGCTATGGCAGTTCCTTGACGAGATGTGGGCCGAACCGCTGGACCTCGCGTCCCGTGTTACGCAGAGGAGGCGCGGGGTGTCCGGCCGTCGGCCGGGGCCGGGAGCATCTCCGCCGGGTCAGACGTCCGCGCTGCTGCGGTTTCGGCGAGCGGGACGAGTGCTCGGGCACATGGGGGAACGAGCGGTTCTGAGCCGGGCTGTCCGGCGCTCTCGCACTCTCCGTAAGGGATGGGTCACCCGACGCCGGTGCTCACGCCAGATCCGCGGACCGCGCCGTGCCGGCGGGGGACGACGATCTGGCGCGAGCCTCGGAATCCGTCAGAGCGTGCCGCCGAAGCCGACGGGACGCAGCGCCTCCCCGCCGATCTCGATGAAGCCGAGTGATGCGATCGGGACGATGACCTTCCGTCCACTGACGTCGGTAAGGGTGAAGACACCGGCGCTGGACGCGAGGGCGGCGCTGATCTCGCTCTCGACCTGGTCGGCCGTGAGGTCGGTCTCCACTACGAGTTCACGGTGCACGGAACGTACGCCGATCTTGATTTCCATCCTGCTCCCTTTCGATGAGGGTTGCTCGTCCCATGGTCACCCCATCGAAGGTCCGACGCGCCGGTTGATCGCGCCAAGCGAACAGAAGTCCCGTGGCCACGGGACGTTCTCAGTGATCGGCGACGGTACGGGGGAAACCGGAGATGCCGCGCCACGACAGACGCGCGATGAGCTGGGTGGCCGCGTCCTTGGGGATGGAGCCGTTGCTGCTGATCCAGTAACGCGCGCTGACCTCGGCCATGCCGACCAGCCCGACACCCAGCAGGCGTGCCTCGTCGCTGGAGCAGCCGGTGTCCTCCTGGATGACCTGGCTGATCATCTCGGCGCTCTCCCGGAGGTTGCGCTCCATGCGCTGGCGGACCGGGGCGGCGTTGCGCAGGTCCGACTCGAACACCAGTCGGAAGGCCTCACCCTGGCTGGAGACGAAGTCGAAGAACGCGCCGATCGCGGCCTGGACACGCTGCTTGTTGTCCGTGGTGGAGGCGAGGGCGTCGCGGCAGCGGGTGATCAGGTCGTCCACATGCAGGTCGAGCAGGGCCAGATAGAGATCCTGCTTGCCTGGGAAGTGCTGGTAGAGGACCGGCTTGCTGACCCCGGCCCGCTCGGCGATCTCGTCCATCGCGGCCGCGTGGTAGCCGTTCTCCACGAAGACCTCCTGCGCCGCGCTGAGCAGCTGGCGGCGGCGGGCTGTCCGGGGCAGCCGGGTGCCCCGGGGCTTGGCGTCCGGGGTAGCGGTCACGTGGTCTCCTCGGGTGAAACTCCTGGCGTCTGGGGCCATCCTACGCGCGGGTAACAGGGGTCAGCGATAATCGTCCTCATCGAGCTCGATCGTGCGTCGCTGCTCGAAGGTGTCGGCGGGATCGGCCTCCATGGGAACGGTATCGGGCCACTCCTCGTTCTCCTCGCGCGCGGTCCGATTCTGCTCGGCGGCGTCCGCGGGGTCGACCTCCGCCTCCGCGGCGAGGTCGGCGGACGAGCCGGAGCCGCCCTCGCGTGCCGACCGGCGCTGCTCGGCGGCGTCGGCCTCAGGTGTCTCGATCGAGATCTCCTCGGACAGATCGTCGATCGTTTTCCCATGCTCTCTGTCGCCGCGCGCGTTCATGTCTGACATCCCCTGTCGTCATCCGGACTTCGGCACGTTTCCTGTCCTGACCCGGTTCCTGCAAACGTCGGACATCGCCCAGCGTACGACCTCGGATGCCGCGCGCTGAGAAAGACGCGGCATCGGATTGCCCATGGCGGTACCTGCCGCATTGGTGGTGCTTTACGGTTGTCCGGCGAAGTTTTGGAACATGTGTGCGAAATATGGCTGGAGATGTTGGATCCGGCGGGCCGCGTAGGCGTCGAGGTGGCCGAGGCGAGGCGGGTACCGCTCGGTTGACATCCGAGAAAGAGGGGGAGAGCGGTGCGGGCCGGATATCAACAGCGGGGGCCCGCGGTTCGAAAACCGCGGACCCCCGCCTGCAATTCGTGAGAAATGATAACTCGCACTGTATTGAGAGTCAGGGGCTCGGGGATTTCTCCTCAAGTCCCCGTATTCGAGGTCCGGTCGCTGCCTCTCGGTGAGAAGCGGTGATCGTGGCGAATATGGGGTCCTGTCTCTCCGTTACGGTTCCGGAGCCGCTCACAATCGCGGGTCCGGCCGCGTGGTTTCGGCCTCTGGCCGTGCCACGCCCCGATCGGGTGCGTGACCCTGGTCAGGTGACTAGGAGACCGGAGGGGCGCCAAGGCCGTTGTTGCCGCCGTTGTTACCGCCGTTGTTGCCGCCGTCGTCGTCGCGGCGCTCACGGCGGCGCTCCTCGCGAATGGGCTCGAAGCGGTCCTGGCGGTTGTCGTTCCTGAGGTGGTTGCGGTTGTTGTTGTGGTTGTTGATGATCAGCCTGAAGCGGTGACGGCTGAAACGGCGGTGGCAGCCGCCACCGCAGCCGCCGCCCCAGGTCGGGAAGGCGGCGCCGGTGATCGTGGTGGTCATCGCGCTGGCGCTGGTGACGGTGGTCGCTGCGCCCATGCCGA
>NZ_JBEOZN010000167.1:0-19200 GCF_040298085.1 Streptosporangium sp. NPDC001681
CCCGCCGGGCCCGCCCCCCGGCGGGGCCCCCCCCCCCACGGCCCGTGGAGCGTCCCTACCGGAGCGCGGCGCGCTGGTCCGCCGCCACCACAGCGGCCCACACCATCGCGGTGATCGCACCGATGGCCAGGGTCAGCGATCCTGCCTGCCCGCCCGACATCGCCCAGATGTCGCCGAGGGCGAAGACCAGACCGCTGAGCCGCGAGGCGGCGGCGAAGCCGGGGCGGCCGGCGCGGGAGAAGTGGCGGCCCAGCACGAAGCAGGCGGCGATGAGCGCGGTGAACGCGATGGATCCGGCGACCAGGTGCATGAGGGCGCTCCCGCTCAACGTACCCGTCTGGCCCAGCGGGGTGCCGGCCGGGAAGCCGTCACCCGGGTCCATGACGAACACCCCGGCGGCGGCCGTCGCGATGCCGTTGACCAGGATCAGCCTGGGCGCCCAGGTGCCGCCGGGCGTGCCGTGCAGCACGCGGCGCAGGCCGATCGCGCCGGCGATCGTCAGAGCGCCGCTGACCAGGAAGTTGGCGATCTGCAGCCAGCCCAGGTCGCCGGTGCTCAGCATGCTCAGGGGGTGACGCATCAGGTCGAAGCCCTCGCGGGTGAAGGCCTGGGCCAGCGACACGACCGTGAAGAGGGCCGCGGCGGCGACGGAGCAGGCGAGCAGGGTGCGCGTCGCGGGGGTGACGGGGGTGACGGTGCCGGACTGGACGGCGGTCATGATTGCTTCCTCTCTGCTGCGACGGGGCTCCGTCGCCGTACTCGGTCCGCCGGTCTCACCCGGCCTCGCTGACGCGTCGAACGAGGAGGGCGGGAATCGACACCGCCCCACCGTCACACTGCTGAACTGCGAACACGTCACCTCATCCGCATTCCCTGTCACATCGCATTCCCTGTCACATCAGGCCGCGGCCCAGGTCAGGCGAGGCATGTCGATTTCCGCCGGTCCGAATCGACGCGTAGCCGGAGACCGGCGAGGATCGGTTCTCTGATAACCCGAAGGAGATATGACGATGCAGTTCCTGATGACCACCAAGGGCGGCGACGCGGCACCCCCGAGCGAGGCGGTCCACGCGGAGATGGCCGCGTTCGTCGAGGAGATGACCCGGGCGGGGGTGCTGCTGGCGACCGGTGGCCTGGACCCGGCCGGCCTCCGCGTCTCGGCCTCCGGCGGCGAGATGACCGTCACCGACGGGCCGTTCACCGAGGCCAAGGAGGCCATCGTCAGCTTCGCGCTCATCGAGGTGGGCTCGAAGGAGGAGGCCGTCGAGCTCTCCCGGCGCTTCTGGAAGATCATCGGCGACGGCGCGGGCACCATCCAGCAGGTCTTCGGCCCACAGGACTGATCGGGTCCCGAGGTCTTCACCATCGCGCGGTGCGGCGCCACCGCACCGCGCGACGTGGACCGGCACCGCGGCGCCGTCCACTTCCGGCGAGGCGAGCCCTCCTTGACCGGCGGACGCCTCTCCCCTGCACCTCACCCCCTCGGAGATCCTCCGAGGGCCGTCGTCGCTCCCCGACGCGTGATGTAACTCCGAGCCGACCAGGTGAGGGGTGCTCTTCAGCGGATCAGGTTTACCCCAGCCCCGAGAGCGGCAACCAAGGGTGGCGTCTCGCGTAAGGCCGAGAATCGTCCCATAATGCTTGATTGAATCGTATTATCCATCCTTTAATATGCTTCTTATTGAGTTAGAGTGAAATAACTGAAAACAGGGTGAAGGGAATGGTGGAGGCGATGTCATCGGGAACGGGGCCTTTGTCACCGGACTTCGCCGGAATCGACCCCGAGCTGATGCAGGGCTTCATCGCCGCGCTGGAACGCGGCCGCGACGTGATCGGCGAGCAGACCGAGCGGATCCGGCAACTCCTCGCGACGGCCGAGGTGCCGGCGGTGGGACTGCTGCCGATCAGGGAGATCGACGGCTGGGTCAGCGATGAACTCCTGGGGCTGCGCAAACGCCTGCAGACGATAAACCAGGATCTGCCCATGCTGGGAGGGGAGGTCGGCCTGCCGAAGCAGTCTTCGGCCTGGACCGGTGGCCTGTTCCAGAACCCGTTCCAGTGGGGGCTGCTGCCCTATGACGAGAAGACCGGAAAGTCCCCGGCGGGCAGTGCCAAGAAAGGCACCGAACTCGCCTTTCAGCTCTCGCGACTTCCCCCGTCCACCCTCGGCCTGCCCGATGCCGCCTACGACCGGATCCTCGACAAACTCGCCGACGGGCAGCAGGACGCCTATCTGACCGCCGGATTCTTCCGGGTCATCGGCCCACAGGGCATGCTCGGCATGCTCCAACGTCTGGACAGGTACGACAAGAAGGCAGCCGACAAGCACCGGAAGGTCATCGGCGACGCCCTGGCCACCGCGGTCGGCGCGCAGCCAGCCCTGCTCGGCTCGGAGTGGGAGGCGGGCAACCTCAAGAAGGCGCCGGACGGCGAGCTGGCATCCCTGCTCCGGTACGGCATGTTCCCCGCCGCGTGGCTCACCGAGATAGCGCGGGGCAGGGTGGGAAAGCCGGTCGGCGACGGCGACGGCACCCGCCCCCGGCGGTGGAAGACCGACCTCGTCCCACTGCTGCCCGCCCTGGCGAACAACCCCGAGGTGGCCAGGGGCCTGTTCAACGCCATGTCGCGCGAGGACCTCAGAGATCTGTTCACCGAGCTCAACTGGATGGAAAGCCCCGAACACGCCTTTCAGCGGCCTGCGGGCATGGACTTCGACATCAGCGTGGAGTTCGGCCGGATGCTCGCCGCCGGAGGCGGCGCCTACGAGAAGGGCCCGCACAGCCCCGAGGCCGCGAAGTTCGCCTTCAACGTCATGACCATCATGGGCGACCTCAAGGACACCGACGGCACCGAGGACACCCCGGCCACCCCGATGGAGGTCGCGCCGGGAGTCAAGATCTTCATGTCGACGCTGGCCGGCGCCTACGCCGCCGAGATCACCGAGGGGGCGAACATCGGCGATGCCAACATGACCGAGGCGAGCACGCTCAAGCCCTTCACCTCGGCCTTCGGCACGACGGCGGCGTTCACCCTGAGCCCGAAGGACACCTACAACTTCCTGAAGACCTTCGCCGACTCCGCCAAGAACCTCGCCCCGTTCGACCAGGGCATGGGCCGCTTCTCCCAGCAGCTCATCGCCGACGCCTCGGCGACGGCCCGGCGCACCGGGGACGTCGAACACCTGGACAAGGCGTTCACCGCCCTGGGCAACGTACGCGGCTTCGAGCTGGCCGCGATCGAGAAGGTCCAGGGCGACCTGGACATGATCGACAAACAGCAAAAAGCTGTGACGAACTTCCTTCGCGACGCGGCCATCGGGCTGGCGAGCACGCTCTACGCACCGAACCTGGTGTGGGGGTTCGGCTGGCTGGCGCTAAGCACCTCCCTCTCCGCCGAGGGCGCCTTCGGCAAGGAGGACGAGACCCGGATGGACAAGGCAGACAAGGACGACAGGGCCGCGACCCTCAGCCGCCAGCACACCTACGCGCAGCTGCTGATGGCCAACGGCTTCACCCCGAAGGTGACTGCCGCCGAGTTCCAAGCCACCTGCCCACCCGGCGTGTCCATCACCGACGCCAAGGGCAACCTCAGACCGTTCGCCGAGCTGATCAAGCAGGGGAACAAGGGGTTGGAGTCCTTCGAACGATGGGCAGCGGCCAACGGGATGGGTAGCGAAGACGAGCTATCAATGGGCGATCTATCCCAAAAGATGGCGAGTCGGTTCGAAGGTGGCAACAAACTGAGCAGAGAGCGCGGGTTGGCCTACGATAGCTAGCTCACGAAGTCGGAAGACACTCGGTCTCGCCCCGCACTCCGTATTGCCCGTTACCCGGCGACTCCAAGATGATCATCGTCTTGTATGTGTCATTGGCAAGCCGAATAGGAGCGTTTCCCTGCTCTTCGGCAATCCGGTAAGGGGCAACCGAGGAGAGCACACCGAGCATGTAGGTATTGAGCCCGCCTGGATCACGTTGCGACGCGGCATCCCTCGCCGTAGCCGCGAAGGTCCGTTTGGCCTTTCCTTCTCCGCATGGAATATCGCGTCCACCAGAATCCGTGATACGGACATCAAGAACGTGGCTCTCCTTCATCAACTCGGTGATATGCGATTTGAGGGTCTCCCCCGCCTCCGCCGCCGTAGGACCGCTCTCCCCACATCCGGACACCGCCAGCAACGCCACCGCACACATCAGAACGCCACACCGTACAAAACGTGCCATGCATTCCTCCAGCGCTGGCCGAGATGCCACAGGTCCAATAATGTCCAATAGTCCGTCCGATGTATCCGCATCCGAAGAGGAATAAATGAATTCTCGCCCGGAGGACCTGGTGCCCAATCCGCGGCGCCAACTGCTGGAACAGACGTTGACGGAGGTCAGGGCACGGGTCGCCATCCTGGAGGCCGCCCTCGACCCGGCCCACGGCCGGCTCACCGGCCAGCCGACCTGGGTGGGGCCGAAGGCCCGGACGTTCACCGAAGACCTTACCGCCCGCCGCGTACGACTACGCCAGGCGGCCAGGGCGCTCGTCGACGCCCTCGAAGAGGAACTCCGCTCCGCCCCGGCCAAGGTTCCGCCCTCCACCGCGCGGTACTGACCTGCGCCGGCGCCGCCCCTGACGAACCGCGTCTTCGGCACGCCTGTGCTGATCCTGGGCGGTCACCGACCGGCGCGGCGGACCTGAGCCCGGTAGTGGTCGAGGACGTCCTGGCGGAGGAGGTGTCCGAAGCCCGCGGCCTCGATGCGCAGGCCGAGTTGCGGCTCGGTCACGCCGAGCATGACGGCGGTGTCGGCCAGGTTCCAGTCGGCCGCGGCGAGCCGGGTCAGCAGATGACCGCGGCGGATCTGGTTCTCCGACAGACGGAACGTTTTGAGGTACGCGAGCCGGCCGGCGCCGTCGGTGATGAGCTCGCCGATGTGGTTCTCACGCCGACGTTCGAAAGGCGGCAGGAAGCGGGACAGCCGATACCCGCCCAGCTCGTAGACGCGCTGGTAGGTGTAGTCCGCGTCCAGCAGCCCGCCCGCCATGACCCGGTCGTGGAAGGCCGCCCACTCGTCCTGCTGCCGACGGGCCCGCACGCGCAGGTCGGCGAGCGAGTGCACCGTCGCGTCCACGATGCGGGCCCGGAAGTCGGGCACCGGCCCGCTGAGCATCGCGTAGTGATAGATCAGCTCGCCGTACAGATCGTGCACAAGGGTCGCGTACAGGGCACGGTAGTCATCGGGATGCGGCACCACGAACGCGGCGGCGAGCGCGTCCGCGACGTAGACGAGGACGCCGCACTGGCCGGGGTGGATCTCGAAGACGCGCAGGGCGTCCTGCAGACCACTGACCTCGGCGCCCGTGTACGCCTCCTCGACGCGAGGCGAAAGCCCGTGGCTGATCGCGCGATGCGACCATTCCTCCCACACGATCTCCGGACCACCGAAGTGCAACGCCAGATAACCCTCCAGCGCCAGGTGCAGCGGCAGGAAGCGCAACCGGTTCCGGTCGGCTCGGCGAGCCATCCGGCGGTGGAACCGCAGCGGCATCCGGCTGGGCGTGCGGTCACGCTCTTTCGGCCCCCGGAGCTGGGTTCCGTACGCCGCGGCGGGGGTGCCGTCGCGCGTCCAGCTCGCCACGAACCCGTGCGGAATGTAGGAGAAGTACTCGGTCCGCGAGTCCACCTCGACGATGCCGAACTCCGCGTCGTAGAGGCGGGCGTCGAGCCGCAGGTCCTCGATCGGCTCCTCACGGACCAGCGGGACGAGCCGTACCCCACCCCAGGCCTGCGCGGGGCGGGTGGCGAGCCCGGTGAGGGTGAGATCTGTCATGCGTCCTCCCGCAGGAACCCCTCGACGCGGCGCGCCAGGTGGGCACGGAGCTCGAAGATCCCGGTGCGCCCCTCCGCGAACCGGGCCAGCTCCACCAGGGCGACCAGGTTCTCGGCGTCACGGATCCCGGCGGTCGGGACGGTGGGCGCCAGCCGCCGTACGTCGAAGTCGGCGGCGTCGTAAACCGGGTTGAGGTGCACGACGGCGCAGCTGTGGTCCAGGTCGAGCCGGGTGCGCCAGATCCGCAGCACCTCTCCCGCGAGCCCCGGCGGTGAGTTGTCCCATCCGTCGGAGACGATGACCAGGCGCCCGGGCCCGTGTTCGAAGCCGTCCAGGATGCGCTCGCCGAGCGGTGTAGCCCCGTAAGGATGGACGAGCAGCGCGTCCGTACGGCCCGACAGCCACAGCGGCGTGTACTCGGCGGCCAGCGTCTCCAGCAGGAAATGGCAGGCGAGCGCGACGGCGAGCGGCCGGCGGCGCTTGTGCCCCGAACCGTACGCGGAGAAGCTGTCGTCGAGGACGGCGACCACCGCGCCCCAGCGCCCAGCCTGATCGCCCGCGGTCCGGTGGGCGGCCGCGCGCAGTGCCGTCGTCAGCTCGGCGCGACGGCGCACGCGATCGCCTGGCGAGAGGGCGAGTACGTACGACGCCAGCCGGGTCAGCGGCATCGTGGTGAGGTCGGCCCGCACCGCGTCGACCTTCAGACCGCGCGCCGACTCCTGCAGGCGCAACCGCTCCAGCCGGGTGAGCCGGGGTGCGATGCGCTCCAGGAAGGTGGCGCGGGCGATGCGGTGCTTCGCCGCGAACCCCTCCGCCACCGTGTAGGGCAGCTCGTACAGCGCGGCCTGCTCGTAGTGGGCCCGCCGCCAGGTCTCCAGGATCGGTGTGGTGTAGGCGGCCGGTCGGTGCGGGGTGAACAGGAACGACCCCAGCTCCCCGGCCGGGCTCAGGTGAGCATGGCGGACGGCGTCCTTGACGGCGCCGCGGTACTTCACCGCGTCGAACGCGAGGTCGGGACGGGCGGCCAGCCAGTCCCGCATGATCGCCCTGGTCCGCCGGTTGTTGACCCTGGCGCGGCGCAGCTCGCGGAAGAGCCCGTACACCCGGGGCGGCGGCAGCAGGGCCAGCCGCCGGGCGATCAGGCGCCCCTCGGCCCGACGCTGCTCCGGGTCCGCCTCCCCCGCCGTGACCAGCAGGTTTCTGGCGATCAGTACGGCGTTGTGGTCGTTGACGTCCAGGGCGAGGGTGGCCGCGTACAGGTCGCGGTAGTTGCCCATCAGGTAGTCGTGCAGGAAGTCCAGCGAGAGTCTCTGCTCCTCCGCGCCGGAGTGGAACTCACGCTGGCCGGTGGCGGTGATCGCCGCGTTCACGAACAGCAGGACGTCCTCGGCGGCGATCAGATCCGCACTGGTCTCGATCGCTGCCTCCCGGGGTGATGTACGAGGTCGGCCGGGGAATGGGGGCACGAGCTGCGAATCATCGCTTCAAAGGCGGGTCCCGGAAGTCGCACCGAAGTCCCGCGGCCGACCCCGGAAGGCTAGCACCGACATATCGCCTTCTTCTTCTTCCTTTTGACGTGTGGGTTCGGGCGTCGGCCGTCCTGGCACGCGAGGGTGGCGACCAGGTGAATATGATCGCGGGCGATCCGGGACGCGATCGCCGGTGAAGTCGTAGATCACGCGTTCGTCACTATGGATCCGCCGGCGGAAGTGCCGATGCATGCTGGAGGCATGTCTAAGGCGGCAGAAAATTCTGCTCAGCCGCGGCGTGCGCGGATGTGGCGGATAGTGGTGATCGTCGCGATCGTGCTGACGACGGTCTTGCTGGCGGCGGGGCTGGTCGGTTTCTTCGCCGATCCCCTGCACGTGCCGGCGGGGCTGCTGCAGGTGCTCGATCAACGGGCCAGCGTGTTCAGCATGTTCATCGGCGCGGCCGGACTGGTGGTCGCGGTGGCGGCGCTGCTGGTGCAGTTGCGCGCTGAACATGCGCGCGCCAACACCGCCGGGCCCGGTCTGCCGGAGAACCGGGCCTGTCCGCCGCCGTCGACATCCTCGATGCCTGCCGCCGGGGCGGTGGGGCCGCAGCCCGCCTCGGGTGGCGGGCAGACGCGTACGTACAGCGGTGATCACATCGAGTTCCATGGCAACACCTTCACCAATGGAAAGGTCGTCGGTAAGTCGGTCAGCGCTGCCGACCCTTCTCCACCGGACGTGGATGGACGATGACGGACGCTGAAGGCGACCACATCGAGTTCCGGGACAACACTTTCATCGGCAGCAAAATAGTCGGTGCCGAATACCAGTACCACCAGCATCATCATTACCCGTCCAAGCCCCAGCCGGCCCACCTGGTGTGGGCCGCGCAGTCACGTCTGTCGGTGGCCCGCATCAGCGGTCACGCCGGCCTCCCGGAACGGGGTGTGGCCGCGGCCATGGGCGGTGGTTGCCTGGTGGGGCCGCTGGACGTGGTGACCTGCGCCCACGTGGTCAACGACGCGCTGGGCAGAGACGAGGAGTCCCCTCCCGACGAGCCGGTTCTCGTGGACTTCCCACTGCTCGGCGTCGAGCACGCGCCCATCGGGGCGAAGGTCGTCTCCTGGTCCTATGAGCACGACGTGGCCGGGCTCCGTCTGGCCGAGCCGCCGCCCGCGGCCGCGCAGCCGACGCTGCTGCTGGTCGCGCACGACTTGTGGGGCCACGAGTTCAACGTCTTTGGTTTTCCCGACGACTACGACATGGGGACGTGGGCATCAGGCCGCATTCTCGGTGTCACCGGTCAGGGGTGGTTACAGGTCGAGAACACGCGTTCGGGCGGCCGCGTCATCGCGCCGGGGTTCGGCGGCGCGGCCGTGTGGGACACCCACCACGGAGCGATGATCGGGATCGTCGTGGCCCACGACCCGCGTGTGGAGCACCGTACCGCCTTCGTCATCCCGGCCGAGTTGATCATCCGGGTGTGGCCCGAGCTGGTGGACCGATCCCTGGCCGCCTCGCCGTACCGGGGGCTGGACGTTTTCGGGGAGAGCGACGCGGAGCTGTTCTTCGGCAGGGAGGAGGAAGCCAAGGCGCTGGCCGCCAAGGCGCTGGGGGCGGGGCTCACCGCGGTGTTCGGCCCTTCCGGCTGCGGCAAGTCCTCGCTGCTGCAGGCGGGGGTACTACCGATCCTGCGCCGTGACACCGGCGTCCTGGCCCTGCCAGTACGTCCCGCACAGGGCGCCACACCGCTGACCGCCCTCGCCGTGGCGCTGCTGACCGAGCTGGAGCCGGAGCTGTCGGAGTCCGCCAGACTGGCGGAGGTCGCCGTGCTGGAGCCGGCGCTGCGAAACGGCGGGCTGGTGGAGGCCGTAGGCCGGGTGCGCGCACGAGCGGGCAGGGAACGGCTGGTGCTGCTGATCGACCAGTTCGAGGAGATCTACAGCGACCCGGCGGCCGCCGAGGAGTTCGTCAACGCGCTCCTGCCACTGCTGCGCACTCCCGGAGCTGCCACGCACGTGCTGCTGGTCCTGCGGGCGGACTTCATGACGTACCCGTTGGCGAACTCGGAGTTCGTCGAGCTGCTCCATGGCGCGCTGTATCCCGTGGGCCCGTTGAGCGGGAAGCGGCTGCACCACGCGATCGAGGGGCCGCTGGAGCGTACGGGCGTGCAGTTCGAACCCGGCCTGGTCCGGGACATCCTCAAGGACGTGGGCGACCAGCCGGGACGCATGCCGCTGGTGCAGTTCGCGCTGACGATGCTGTGGGAGCGGCGGCGTGGCGGCCTGCTCACCCAGGCCACCTATGACGAGATCGGCGGAGTGCACGGCGCGCTGGCGGGCTACGCGGAGAAGGTGTGGAACGAACGCCTGGCGCCGGACGATCACGAACGCGCCCAGAACCTCCTGCTCCAGCTCGTACGGCAGGCGCCGGGCCAGCCCCCGACCGGTGCGCTGTTACGCAGGTCCTCCACCGACGAGGAGACCTGGCGGCTGGGCCGGGAACTGGCCGACAGCCGACTGCTCGTCATCGCGGAAGGCCCACCGGGCGTGCAGACGCTGCGCCTGACCCACGAGTCGCTGATCGAAAACTGGGAGCGGCTACGTACGTGGGTCTACCGGGACGGGGAGTTCCGCACCTGGCACCACGAACTTCGCCAGGCCGCCGAACGCTGGCACGACCGTCAAGACCCCGCCGAGCTCCTGCGCGGCCCCCGGCTGGCGGAGGCGCTGAGGTGGGCCGACCACCGCGGCAGCGACCTGTCGGCGGCGGACAGGGAGTTCATCGCCGCGGGGAAGGAGGAGGAAGGGTACGCCGAACGCCGTCGCCGAAGGTCGGTGCTCCGTCTCAGGGCGTTGCTGGCCGCCGTTCTGGCGCTCCTGGCCGTCGCGACCTACGCCTACGTCCTGAGCAGGACCCAGCTCCGCACCCTGGCCGCTCAGACGCTGGCCACCCGGGCGGAGAGCGCCTACACCGCGCGTGATGTGGCGGTGCTGCATGCGCTGGCCGCCTACCGCAGCGACCCCGAGGAGCCGAGCGTCCTGCGCGCTCTGTTCGGCAAGTACGCCGACTACGCGGACGCCGAGCTGCTGCTGCCGGGTTCGGGAGCCACGTCCGAGCACGTGATGGCGAGCGAGGACGGCTCGGTGGTCGTCCAGGAGGAGTCGCACGGCGTACGGGTCTGGCAGCCGGGCCGTGGGGACGTCACCGGCCGCCAACTCCCCTTCGCTGCGAGGGTGACCGGCAGTGTCCTGAACGTTCAGGGAGACCGGCTGGCTATTGCCACCTCGGGCGGCGCGATCGAACTGTGGGACCCCCGGGCGGCTCGCCTGGTCGATCGGGCGGAGACGCCGGGCATCGCTTCGGAGCACCGGGTGCTGCTGGGGTTCGACGCCACCGGCAGGCGGCTGCTGGTCCACGACCGGGCGGGGAACGCGGTCGTCGTCTGGGACGGGGAACGCCGCCGTGCCATCCGGCTGCCTGACCTCGGCGGCCGGGAGTTGAAAACCGTCGAGATGAGCGAGGACGACGTCGTGTCGGCCTACGCCGGTTCCTTGGAAAGCGGCGTGGACAACTGGCTGCTGGTCTCAGAGGGGGAGGACCGGTTCAGGCGTGGCTACACGCTGCCCGCCGCGCGGAAGGGCGGCACCGCGCTCGCGCACGACGGCCGGACGCTGGTGACCTGCAGGGACAGCGCCGACGGTACACAGGTGACCACCTACGGCGTGCGTACGGGCAAGGTCCTGGACAGGAGCCGCCTCCCGCACGTCGGCTGCGCGGACCACCCCGACCCCGGCAGGCTCAGCCACGGAGGCAGGCTGTTGCTCCTGCGGCATGCCCTGGTCGACCTCACCGCCCGCGAGATCGTCGGGGGACCCGCGGGAGCGTCGGTATCCCCCGTGGCGACCGGCACCGACGGCAGGTGGAGCATCTGGGACACGGGCCGCGGCGGGGTGTTCGAGGTGACGGCGGGCCACCGGCTCGTCACCAACCCGCACCAGGTGCTCGCGACGGCGGTGGTCGGCGACAAGTACGTGGTCACCGTGGACGACGACGACCGGCTGCGGGTGTGGAACGCGGAGAGCGGGCTGCTGCGGAGCGAGAGGCCCGCGCGCCTGCGGGAGACCGCGGGTGAGCGGTCGCCGCTGGATGAGAACACCGTCCGCGTCGTGTCGCTGCCCGGCCGCCAGGAGGTCGCGCTGGCGCGGGCCGACACGCGCGAGCTCGTCCTGTTGTCCGTACCGGACCTGCGGCCGATCGGCTCGGCGACGCTACCCGCCCCGGCCACGCCCCACCAGGGGAGTACGCCTTTCAGCCTGCACGCCAACCCCGGTGGCCGCGTCGTGACCTTCGCCGGCGGGCTGGTGAGCCGATGGGAGAGCGTGCCGCTGCGTCTGGTGGGCCCCCCGCTGGACCTCAGCGGCCAGATGGCTCAGCTCTCCGCCGACGGTGACCCGGACACCATGAGCCTGCTGCCCGGCTACGACGGCACGGCCGCGCTGCTCGTGACGCGCGCCGCGCGGCGGGTGCAGCGCTACGACTTGACGCTCGGCAGGGTCACCCGCGACTACCTGCTGCCCGGCAGGGGCCCGAGCACCCCGGTGGCCGTGAGCGGCGACCTGGCCAGGCTGATCGTGCACAACGCGGACGACCGCAACGCCTTCACGCTCTGGAACCTCCCTTCCGGAGGCGACCCGGCGATCGGGCGGCTGACCAGCACCTACACCCGGGCCGACGCCTTCGACCTGTTCCGGCTGCGCCAGGCGCACGCGGATCTGGACTACAGCAGCGACTTCGTCACGTTCAGGCTCAACGACGCGCTCGGTCATCTGACGATGTTCGCGGGGGGCCGCAGCCTGCTCTACCGGACGGGCACGACGCGCGTGCTGAGCACGGATCCCGATGAGTGGGCCCGCCGCCTGTGTGCGGTGTCGAGCGGGCGCCGGTTCGCAGCCGAGGAACTGTCCCAGCTCCCCGACGGCACGGCTGCCGACCCCTGCGAGTAGGGCGACGCTTCGGCAACCGGTCCAAAACAGCGGCCACGGCGATCCCACCCAGAGTGCACATCTGATCGGCCTCGGCCGGGGCATCGGGTACGGCGTCGGCTGCCTGGGCGCCCCATCACCGCGAGCGGCCCGGCTCGATCAAATCGACCCTGCAAGGTGCGGCACGCGCCACTCCTCCGCACAACTTCTCAGTTTCGCCGATAATAACAAACGAGAATCAGATGTATGGAATCGCACTGAATGCGTGGCACCAGAACAACGATCCTTTCTGGGTCGATATCCAGTAGCCTCACCAAAGGGTCTGAGCGGTCATCGGCCGGCACCCGGGCAGGCCCCGCCTCTCACTCTCACCCCGACCGCAGAAGTGTCAGGAAGATCATGGCAAACATCATCACCGAACTCCTCGATCAGCGTGAGATAAAAAAGTATCTGTGCGGCGTCGCACGCGTCGGGAAGGACTGGGTTCTTGATGAGATCCCCACCGATGCGGAAGGCTGGATCGGCGCCGGCGACGACGGGATCGTAATCGACGAGATCAGCAGCGAAAAATGTATGATCAAATACGAACTCTGGGACGGGCCGCCACCTGTTCTCGACACCTGGGACAGGACCTGGACCGGAAGCGTGCACCTGACCACCGGAAGGATTCAATCCGTTAACCAATGGTCCGGGTGTGTATCCTACGGCGCAGAATTCAACCTCGGTAAAGAGAACAGCACCTGGCAGGTCAGAATCCACCGCAAGGCTCTCAGCCACGAAGAGTTCACGCCAAATATCATCAGCTTAACTCTGCTCAAGCTCCAGTTCTGGCTGGACCACTGAACACCGATCCGAGGAGCGTTATGACCGATTCCGGGCCGACGGGATGGTATGGCATCAGCGGGCGTGGCTGGGCTGATCCCGAGGCGATCCGCGCCAGGCTGGAAGCGGGCGCCGACCCGAACTCGGGCGTCTACTCCTTCGGCGGCTACGACGGAAAGCCGTTGCACCTCGCGGCCGAATGGGGAACCCCTGAGTCGGTGACCGAACTGGCCCGCCGCGTCGACGACGTCGACGCCGAGTACGACGACCGGACCGCCCTGTGGGTGGCCGTCTTCGCCCACCGCCTGGACAGCGCCCGCGTCCTGGTCGCCGCCGGAGCGGACCCGTGGCGGCCCATGATGGCCGGATGGTCTCCTGGACGGCTCGCCCTCGCCGGTCCGGCGCCCGACCTGTTCCCGGTCCCTGCGGGGCACCCCGGCCTGTCCCCCGCCGAGGCCGCGACGGTCGCGGAGGCACGACGCCTGATCGCCACGCTGGGGGAATTCGACGAAGAAGGCTTGAGCGTGGCGTGCGTGGCGAACATCAGCGCAGCCGAGGCCGCGCGGCGGTTGGAGGCCCGCCCGGCCGATGACGCCGACATCGAGGCGGCCCTGGATGATCCGTGGTCCGACCCCGACGGCAACCTGGGGATCGTCGGGGTCACCGACGTTCCCGGCGGATGCGTCGTCACCCAGCCATGGGGATACGTCCCCTCCACCCCCGAAGTGACCCTGCCGCTGTCCGTGGGAACGGTCTGCCACAGCATGTTCGCCAACCCCAAGAGCGGCTGCCAAGGGGCCGTGAGCCGCGACGGCGTCCTTGAGGACTCGGACACGCATCCCGGCGGCGGCGACGCCGGGGGCCACCTGACGGCCGACGAGATTCTCGCCGAGTACCTCTACCAGGGCCAGGCCGAGGCCTATTGCTGCGCCGCGGCGGGACTGCGACCGCCCGACGCGCGAGCCGTCGTCGGTCCGCCGGATCTGTGGTTACGGCTACCGGAACGAGACCGCTGAAGCCGTAGGGACCGCGTAGAACGTCCGCGCCCTCGGCGAGGTTGAATCGCTTCTGCCGCGTGGCCGCCGACTGGCGCGGTATCCGATAGCGATCGACAGGAGCGACGACCCAGCTACGATGAGTGATGCGCGGTCGGGTACGAACCGCGAAGTGAGGCCGGGCTTCCCGCCGCATGACGGGCACCCGGCCATCGCGTTTTAATTGCCCCTTCGTACCTGTCGACACTCAGAGAAAGACCAGGTCACAGCCTCCCGGCAGCATCCTTGATCAGGGCTCGAAGCCATAGCGCTCCGCAGTCGCCCGGGATACCGGTTTTCTCGCGGGGCCGATGAACAGCCACGATGCGGTCCAGACTCCATGCCAGATGATGTAGCCGATCACTCACAGCTACTTTGCCTCTGGTGGCGTCGACCCGAGTGGAGGGCCTACGGCCGGTTCCGGTTGGACATGGATGCCCGGCTCGACCTCACCGCCGCTTAACCGCCTACGCCCCCTCACTGAGGGTGGATGTATCCGGGCCGACCGGTCGGGTGATCGCGCACGCTGGCCGGCCCGGTGGCCGTCACTCGGTCGAGGGTGGGGATGGCTTGGTGTCGGTCCAGCCGGACTCCAGCACCATGTTGACCCCGCCGTCCCCATCCGGCGAATCAACGGCCAGCACCTTGGAGGTGTCGGGGTCGATGATCAGCCTGCTCCGGGGGGTTCCGTCTCCCTGGAGCAGGAAGGTCACGGCGATGCCCGGCCGCCCCCGCGGGTCGGTGATCGGGCCTTCCACCCGTACCGCGGGCAACGTCGCCAGCGCCCGGTAGGCGGCGCTGCGCACCTGTGGGGAGGCGGGCAGTTCATACAGGAGCGAGGCCAGAGTGCGCGGCAGGCTCTCCTCCACCGGATCGACGGCGTTGTCTCTGCGGATCGCCTCAAGAGCCCGCTTCTTCAGCGCTTCAGGGTCGACGGGCAGCGCCTCGATCTCCTTCAAGGTCATGGGCATGGCACTCCAATAGAGTCTCTGCTTCCTCTTGTTCTGGAAGAACGTGCTCTCGCCGGGGGAGGTGGAGTAGACGCCGCCGTCCGGCCCCATCGGCCATTCGGCCGGCGAGCCGTCCCGGCGCCATGCCTCCAGGTCCAGGGGGCGTGTGGCCAGTTGCCTGTGGCCGATCCAGGTTCGGCCGTCCTTGGCCACCCACGTCTCCGAGAGGTTGGAGGTTTCCAGGTAGTAGGTGTCGCCGTTCTTGCCGTACGGCCCAGGCCGCGACCCTGCGTACAGCTCCTTGAGGTGCCAGTAGGCCCCTTCGGGGGAGGCTTCGGCCTTGGCGGCGGCGGCCAGCAGGATCGAGGCGCCCGACAAGGAGGTGCCGCCGGGCGTGGCCGTGGGAGAGGGCACTGCAGTGGGGGCGACCTGGCCAAGGAAGATCGCCGTCGCGGCCGCGGCCGCGGCGAGCCCGAGAGCACCGGTCCGCCACGGCAGGCGCCGCCGGGCCGTCCGGTGCAGGCGTGTCTGTGTCTGGGTCGCCATGATCGCCTCACGCAGTTCGCGCGCGCCGGGCCCCTGATCCGGCGCGTGTGGTGCCGGGTCGATGGCCCTGACCAGGTTGTCGATGTCACTCATGCTTCCCCCATCGCGATTGTCAAGGACGCCTGCCGCTCCAGCGCCGCCGCCATCCGCTTGCGCGCCCGATGCAGCCGGGTCCGGGCGGCAATAGCCGTACATCCCACAACTTTGGCGATCCGCTGGCTGGTCAGGCCCTCCCAGCAGGCCAGCGCCAAGACCTCGCGGTCACGCTCGGGCAACTCGTCGAAGGCAGCGCGAACATGGTCCAGATCGACCGGTCTGACCGGCCGGTCGGCTGCCAACTCCGCACGCAGCCGTTCAGCGAGCACGGCCCTGCGGAAATCACCGCGCTGCTGGTTGGCCAGCACGCGGCGGGCCACCCCGTACAGCCACAGCAGCGCCTCCTCACCCTCGGGCACATCGTCGATGCGCCGCCAGGCGGTGAGGAACGTCTCGGAGATGACGTCGGCCGTGTCGTCGGGCGAACCGGTGCGGCGGGCGGCGTACTGGTGTATCGCCGGGTAGTACGCGTCATAGACCGCTTCGAAGCGATCTCGGTGTGTCACAGAGTCTCCTTGCCGAAAGGTGCCGGACACCTGGTACATGTCCGGCACCTTTTGGAATGTGGCAGATCGCCGTGAGCAGTTCGCCTTACTGGCCCTGTCGTTCGGATGCCATACCGCTGCCGGGGCTGCGTCCCTTCTACGACGGCATCGCCCGGCAGGATTGAGCGTGGCCCGGCCCTAACTCGGCTGCGATGTCATGCTTCCGGCACATTAACCGGCAAGCCGTGTGACCATTCCCGCCGCGGTGGCGTCTGCATGTGACGTGACAATCGAAACCGTTCGGGGGGCGACATCATCGAGGAGCTGTACCGCGAGCACTGGCCGCTCGTGTGCGGGTTCCTCCTGCGCAGGACCCGTGATCCGCATCTCGCCGAGGACCTGGCGCAGGAGACGTTCATCAAGGCGACCAGGGCACTGCTCGGCTGGCGGGGGGAGAACGCGGCGGCGTGGCTGCTCACGATCGCGCGTAACGCCCTGGTGGATCACGTACGCAGGAGCCACCGCGAGCTGGCCCTCCCGAACCCCGACGAGCTGGGCGTGCCGCCGCTTCACGTGGAATCGCTGGACGTGCGCGACGCGCTGGAGCGGCTGCCCGAGCAGCAGTGCCGGCTACTCACGCTGGTCTACTTCGAGGGCTTCTCGATGGTGGAGGTGGCCGCGATGACCGGCAGGTCGCACAACTCGATCAAAACCGCGGTGTGGCGGGCGAGGGCCGCCTTCGCCGACCTTTACGGGGAGAACCAATGAACATGCCTGAGATGCCAGACCTGCCGGACTTCGACCCCAAGCGCACCCGGCGTGCGGTCCGGCGGGGGCTGTTCAGGACGGTCGCCATCGTCCTGGCCGTGCTGGCGCTGCTCGCGGTGGCCGCGACCGAGGGCTCGTCCCTGGTGCAGACCCGCGGCGACCGGGAACGCCGCATGCAGGCCGTGCTCGGCACCGCCTTCAAGATCTACAACCCGGCCTATATGGCGACGATCGACTCCTGCTGCCAGACCACACCCGTATCGATGTCGTTCGAGGTGGTCGCGCGTCCCATGGGGCCTGCCGGAGCCTGGCCGGCCGGGAGCGAGTCGTACACGATCAGTCAGGACTTCTTCGGCCGCGTGCGACGCCTGCCGCTGGGCCACACCGCCAACACCAGGCTTTCCCAGTCCCTGTTCAACGTCGGCACCACGCTGACGGCCAAGGACGAGGTGCGCGCGGTGCTCGCCCGACTGCCCGCCGACCTCAGCGCGCTGGCGGTGGTGGAGTTCGAACAGCCGCTCGGCGAGGCCGACCTGAAGGCGTTCGTAAAGCAGTACCGCTCCTGCGCCGAACGGGTCGTGTACGAGCGCAGACCCGGCTCCCTCCCGATCACCTGGGGCTTCGACTACTGGACCGACGCGCTGGACCACGGCAAGGGCGGCGACATGACCGATGACATGTGCGGTGGCAGCCTGCCGCAGTTCCGCAACTGGGCCGGCCTGCTCCGTGACCACGACAACGCCAACCTGCGCTCCTTCGACCTGTCCCTGAACCGGCTTCGCAAGGCGGCCGAGGCCGGGCTTGCCTACGGCTATGTGGACCAGCTCAGCTCGGTCCGCGAGCTGCGGGAGCTGCTCAAGGACCCGAGGGTGCGCACAATCCGCCTGGCCGACGTGGCGTTCGACCTGGACCGGCCTCGCCCCTAGGGCGCGTATCGAAAGTGTCTTCAGGGCGGGCGGTTGTCAGGCTGCTCCGTTACGGTGCAGCCATGGCGAATTTCGTACTGGTTGCAGGCGCGCGGCTCGGGGCGTGGGCGTGGGACGAGGTGGTGCCCTATCTGCGCGCAGCTGGCCAGGGCGCTCACCCGTTGACGCTGTCCGGTCTTGCCGACAAGCGAGGTATGCAGGCTGGGCAGCAGACCCACGTCCAGGACATAGTTGACGAGGTCGAAGGCCAGGATCTGCGCGACGTTGTCCTGGTGGGTCACAGCTACTCAGGCATCCCGGTCGGTCAGGCTGCGGAGCGGATCGGTGACCGGCTGGCCCACGTGGTCTTCGTCGATTCCAGCGTTCCGGCCGATGGCGAGGCGTTCGTCTCCGCCTGGCCGGACGGTGGGGCGATGGTGAAGGCATCGATCGCCGAGAACGGAGGATTTTGGCCGCTCGTGCCCGCAGCCCACTACGACGGCCAGGGCCTCACCGATGAGCAGATCGCACGGATCTTGGGTGGCTCGACGCCGCACCCGGGCGCCACGCTGACCGAGCCCGCCGTGCTGGCACGGCCACTTGACGAACTCCCGGCGACGTACATCCAATGCCTGCTCGCCGGAGCCCAGCCCAGCGACGACGTGGCCAAGCTGCTGACCAGCAAGCACTGGCAGCTGGTCGAGATGAACACCGGCCACTGGCCGATGTTCTCCCAGCCGCGAGAACTGGCGCAGATCTTCCTCGAAGCAGCCGGGGAGTGACCGCAGGCCCATGCTTGCGGGCTCCCTTTGGGCGTGCATCGCGTGCGCTTGACCTCGCTCCCCGCCGACCCTCCCGAGATGGAGCCGCCACCCGAACCGATCGAGAGCCCCCCTCCCCCGGAGCCTACGGAGAACGAGATCCCTCCAGAACCGACGGGTACCGGTTGGCCATAGATCGTGCGGGTTCAGCTTGCCGCACGCTGCCTGGTGGGGTTCAGCCGCTCCTGCCATATCGCTGCCGATCGGTGCGACCTCCAGTAGCGAGGCTGGGGAAACCATGAACCCCCACTACCGGCGCCTTCGGCGGCAGGGGCCGCCGAAGGCGCCGTTCCGGGCGTTCAGTGGTAGCCGAACTGGCCGAGGCGGTGGTGGGCGATCTCGATCTCGGCCGGGGTGAAGAGGTCCGCGAAGCGCGGCTGGACGACCAGCGCCTCTACGGTCAGGTCGAGGCGCCCGCGCTCCCAGAGGGCGGCGAAGCCGTCGGACACCGCCGGCGCGTGTAGGAGCTTGCGGGCCGTGGCGAGGCTGCCGTGCTCGGCGAG